>CAVEYT010000016.1:6435-15110 GCA_963619995.1 Acutalibacteraceae bacterium
AAGCTTCCCTTCGGCCATCGCGGCGCGAATCATCCCGTGAAAGATTTGGCGACGGGACGCGTGTACATCACGAGTCAGAATCACGGCTATGCCGTTTCCGACGACAATCTGCCGGAATGCATGGAAGTCACGCATCGCAGCGTGAATGACGGGACGATCGAAGGTTTCCGTCACAAGACGTTGCCGATTCGCGCGGTGCAATACCATCCGGAAGCGGCGCCCGGCCCTACGGATAATTTCTATTTGTTCACGGAATTCAGACAGGCCATGGAGGAATTTGCGAAATGAAAAATCCGGATGTAAAAAAAGTCCTCGTCATCGGCAGCGGCCCCATCATCATCGGGCAGGCGGCGGAATTTGACTATGCCGGCACACAGGCCTGCCGCTCTCTTCGCGAAGAGGGCATCGAAGTCGTCCTGGTGAACAGCAATCCGTCCACGATTATGACGGATGCCGACATTGCCGACCGCGTGTACATCGAGCCGATTACGCCGGAATTTGTGACGGAAGTCATCAAGAAAGAACGCCCGGACGCGCTTTTGGCGACGCTGGGCGGGCAGGTCGGGCTCAATATGGCCGTCGCGCTCTCCGATGCCGGTGTGCTGGAAGAATACGGCGTGAAACTTTTGGGTTCGTCGCTCCACGCCATCAAGCACGCGGAAGATCGCGAACTTTTCAAGGAAGCGATGAAAGAAATTTCGCAGCCGGTGCCGGAATCGGACATTTTCGAAGAATTGGAACCGGCCGTGGAATTTGCGAATCGCATCGGCTACCCGGTCATCATTCGTCCGGCGTATACGCTCGGCGGCACGGGCGGCGGCATCGCGCACGACCGCTATGAAATGGAAGAAATCGCGACGCGCGGACTGAAACTCTCTCCGATTTCCCAGATTTTGGTCGAAAGAAGCGTGGCCGGATGGAAAGAAATCGAATTTGAAGTCGTGCGCGACGGGGCGGACAACTGCATCATCGTCTGCTCCATGGAAAATATCGATCCCGTCGGCGTTCACACCGGGGATTCCATCGTCGTCGCGCCGACGCAAACACTGACGGACGAGCAGTTTCAAATGCTCCGTACGGCGTCCATCCGCATTATCCGCTATCTGCAAATCGAGGGCGGCTGCAATGTCCAATACGCATTGGACTCCCGCACGAATCAATACTACGTGATTGAAGTGAATCCGCGCGTCAGCCGTTCTTCGGCGCTCGCGTCCAAAGCGACGGGCTATCCCATCGCGAAAGTCGCGGCGAAAATTGCGCTCGGTTTCCGCCTGGACGAGATTACGAATGACATCACGAAAAATACGAAGGCGTGCTTCGAGCCGTCCATCGATTATGTCGTGCTGAAAGTGCCGCGCTGGCCGTTTGAAAAATTTACGCTGGCCGACCGGCAGATCGGGACGCAGATGAAAGCGACGGGCGAAGTCATGGCGATTGACCGCACGTTTGAAGGCGCGCTGATCAAAGCGTTTCGCTGCCTGGAAACGGGCGAGGGCTACATCCATCTCTCCAAGCTGGACAACCAATCGCTCTACGACATCCGATGCCTCCTGCACCGCATCGACGACGAGCGTCTCTTTGTCGTCGCCGAAGCTCTGTGGCGCGGCATCGATCCGGAAGAAATTCATCGCATCACGAAGATTGATTTGTTCTTCCTTTATAAAATTAAAAACATTATCCAAATCGAGGAGCGTCTCCGGAAAGAAGGACTCACGGAGGAAACGCTGCGCGCGGCGAAGAGTATCCAGATGCCCGATGTGGCGATTGCGCATTTCCTGACGGAAGACGTGAAGGAAGTCACGCGGCTCAAAAAGAAATTGGGCATTCATCCCGATTATAAAATGGTCGACACCTGCGCGGCGGAATTTGAAGCCAAGACGCCGTATTACTATTCGACGTACAGCCAGGAGGACGAAGTGCGTCCGCAGGGCGAAGGAAGCGTCGTCGTTTTCGGCAGCGGTCCGATCCGCATCGGGCAGGGGATTGAGTTCGATTACTGCTCCGTCCACGCATCCTGGGCGCTTCGCAAAGCCGGGAAAAAATCCATCGTCATCAACAACAACCCGGAAACCGTTTCCACCGACTTCGATACGTCCGACTCGCTCTATTTCGAGCCGCTGACGGAAGAGGACGTCATGGAAATCATCGAAAAGGAGAAACCGGAGGGCGTCATCTGCCAATTCGGCGGGCAGACGGCCATCAATTTGGCGACGCCGATGGCCAAGCGCGGCATTCGCATCATCGGCACGTCGAATGAAGGGATTGATTTGGCGGAAGACCGCGAGCGTTTCGACACGCTCATGGGACAGCTGGGCATTCCGCGTCCGAAGGGTTGTCTCGTCGAATCCGTGGGAGAGGCCATGGAAAAGACGAATGAGCTCGATTATCCGCTAATTGTCCGGCCGAGCTACGTCTTGGGCGGCCGCGCGATGCAGATTGTGTACGAAGAAAAAGAATTGCGGCAATATCTCCGCGAAGCCGTCGTCGCCTCGCACGAACATCCCGTGCTCATCGATCAGTATATGGTCGGGCGCGAAGTGGAAGTCGACGCCATTTCCGACGGCATTCACGTCTGCATTCCGGGCATCATGGAGCAGATCGAGCGCGCCGGCGTCCATTCCGGCGATTCTTTTGCCGTGTATCCGCCGCAGAATCTGTCGCAGGAGATTATCGACACGCTCGTGAAATACACGACGGATATTGCGGTCGCGATGAATGTGAAAGGGCTCGTCAATATCCAATTCATCGTCGTCGCCGGGAAAGTCTACGTGATCGAAGTGAATCCGCGCGCGTCCCGTACCGTGCCGTTCATGAGCAAGATTACGGGCATCAATATGGTCGAATACGCGACGCGCATCGCACTCGGCGAACCGCTCGCGACGCTCGGCATTCCGCTCGGTCTCATGCCGCCGAAGCCTTATGTCGCCATCAAAGCGCCGGTTTTCTCCTTCTCGAAGCTGGGGCTCGTGGAGATCAAGCTCGGACCGGAAATGAAATCGACGGGCGAAGTCATGGGCATCGGTCACACGTACCAAGAAGCGCTGTACAAAGCGGTGCTTGCATCCAATTTGGCGATTCCGTCCAAAGGAAATATTTTGATCACGGTGAGCGATCGCGACAAAGAAGAAGCGTCTGAAGTGGCGGCCGGTTTCGTCAAAGCAGGCTACCACATTATTTGCACGTCCGGGACGGGGAACTATTTCCAGACGAAGGGCATTCCCGTCGAGATCATCAAGAAGATGAACGAAAAGGGCGAGAACTGCGAAAATTATCTGAAATCCGGAAAGGTCGACGCCGTCGTGAATACCATTTCCTACGGGACGGAAATCGAGCAGCAGGGCTATGATCTCCGCCGCATTGCCGTCGAGCTCGCGATTCCGTGTCTGACGTCGCTCGATACGGCGCGCGAAGTTTTGAATGTCATGGCCGGAAGCGCCGGTGTCACGCACGTCGAAGCCATTCAGGATTATGTGAAGGAACAGTAAGAATGGAAACATTCATCGAAAAAGGTCTCATCCGCCGTCATGACTTGGTGGGACCGGCCGTCTGGCGGATGCAGATGGAGTTGCCGCGCATCGCAAAAGCGGCGGCGCCGGGGCAATTCGTTCATATCAAGATAGGAGACGCCTCGCATCTTTTGCGTCGTCCGATTTCCATCGCGGGGACAGATCCCGGGCGCGGACTTTTGACGATATATTATCGCGTCGTCGGCGTCGGGACGGAATGGCTCGCGACGCTTCACGTGGGAGATGTGGTCGATTGCGCGGGGCCGCTCGGACGCGCGTTTTCGGAAACGGACGGGCATACGGTCGCGGTCGGCGGCGGTGTCGGGATCGCGCCGATGCTCTTTGCCGCGCAAAAAGCGCCGGAGGGACAAATGTCGGTCGTGATCGGAGGACGCGACGAAAAAGAAGTGTTCTGGAAAGATGCGTTTCCGAAAACGCTTCGCGAACTCATCGTTATGACGGACGACGGTTCGTATGGGGAAAAAGGTTTCACGACGGACGCGTTGCCGGAATTGCTGCAAAAAGGCGACGTCAAAAAAGTCATCACCTGCGGACCGGCTGTCATGATGCGAAAAGTCGCAGAGCTGGCGGAAGCGGCGGGGATTTCCTGTGAAGTCTCGCTCGAGCGGCGCATGGGCTGTGGCACGGGCGGGTGCCTGGCGTGTGTCGCGGACAAAGCGGACGGCAGCGGCCATGTGAAAGTGTGCAAGGATGGTCCCGTCTTTGACAGCCGGGAGGTGCGCCTATGAATTTGGAAACGAAATTTTTGGGCATTCCCATGAAAAATCCCATCATGGCGGCGTCCGGCACGTTCGGCTTCGGATTGGAATATGCCGATACGGTCGATTTGTCTTCGCTCGGCGCCATCGTACTCAAAGGTCTTTCGAGCACGCCGTGGCAGGGAAATGTCGGTGTTCGCATCGCGGAGACACCGTCGGGGATTTTGAATTGCATCGGGTTGGAAAATCCGGGCGTTTCCGCCTTCAAAAAAGAAATTTTGCCGAAGCTTTCCGTCTACGATGTGCCGCTCATCGCGAACGTCGTCGGAAAGACGGTCGAAGAATACGGCGAAGTCGCCGAGGCGCTCACGGATTCTCGCATCGCGGCGCTTGAGATCAATATTTCCTGTCCGAACGTCAAAAGCGGGAGCATGGCTTTCGGGACGCATCCGGAGACGGCGGCCGAAGTCACGCGCACCGTGAAAGCACACACGAATTTGCCCGTCATGGTGAAACTCTCGCCGAATGTGACGGACATCGTCGCGATTGCCAAAGCTGTCGAAGAAGCGGGCGCGGACGCCGTGTCGCTCATCAACACGCTTATGGGCATGGCGATTGATTTGAAGACGCGCCGTCCCGTTTTGGGAAATATCACGGGCGGTCTCTCCGGTCCTTGCGTGAAACCGGTCGCGCTCCGCATGGTCTGGCAAGTCGCGCGCGCCGTCAGCATTCCCGTCTGCGGGCTGGGCGGCATCATGACGGGCGAAGACGCGGCAGAATTTTTGGTCGCGGGCGCTTCCGCCGTCCAAGTCGGCACGGCGACGCTGGCAAGTCCCGACGCCATTCCGCGCATCACCCGCGAGCTGGCCGCTTGGGGCGAGAAGAATCAAGTCGAAACGGTTTCCGATATCGTCGGCACGCTCGTGACGGAATAAAATTTCTTATAAAATAAAAATCCATCCGAAAAGAAATTGTTTTTCTCTGCGGATGGATTTTTTTGTGCGAAAATGATCGCGACGGGGGTTCTGTTTCTTTAGCGGCGTGATATAATGAAGCCGTGTGATACAAAAAATAAAGGAGGCTTTCGATGAGCGTCAATCAAAAATTGGTGAATCCGCTGACGGATCAACTGTTTGAAGCGATTCTTTCTCTTTCGACGAGAGAGGCGTGTTACGAATTTTTTGAAGACATTTGTACGGTGAGTGAGATTCGCGATATGTCGCAGCGGCTCGAAGTGGCGCGGATGCTGCGCGCGGGAGAAAAATACGACCGCATCGAAGAGGTGACGGGCGCGAGTACGGCGACGATTTCACGCGTGAAACGTTGTCTGCAATACGGCGCGGACGGGTATACGAATGTGTTGGACAATTTGGAAAAGAAGGAGAAACAAAAATGACACCGCTCACCATGAGTCACAAAGGTTTCAAAGCGTATGATATTCGCGGGGTGATTCCCGAAGAAGTGAATGAAGATTTGGCGTACCGCGTCGGCCGTGCGTATGCGGATTTATATCATCCGACTTGTGTCGCGCTCGGGCGGGACATGCGTCTTTCGTCGGAGGCCATCGCGGCGGCGGTCGCGCAGGGGCTGATGGACGGCGGCGCGGACGTCCTGGACATCGGACTTTGCGGCACGGAAATGATGTATTTCGCGACGTTTTATTACGGTCTGTCCGGCGGCGTCATGGTGACGGCGAGCCACAATCCGTCGAATCACAACGGATTGAAATTGGTCGGCAAAGGCGGCGTGCCGATTGGCGAAGATTCCGGTCTGAAAGATATCGAGGCGCTGGCGTTTTCCGGAGATTTCAAAGAGGCGCCTTGCCGCGGCAGCGTTTCCGAAAAAGATATCACGGACGATTATGTTTCTCATATTTTGACGTATTGCGACACGTCCGCGATGAAGCCGCTCAAAATTGTCGTCAATGCGGGAAACGGCTGCGCGGCGGTCGCGTTCAAGCCGCTCGCGGAGCATTTGCCTTTTGAATTTGTGGAAATGCATATGCGGCCGGATGGGACGTTTCCGCACGGCGTGCCGAATCCGATGCTGGAAGAAAATCGCACGCCCACGATTGAAAAAGTGAAGGAAACGCACGCGGATATGGGGATCGCGTGGGACGGCGATTTCGATCGCTGTTTCTTCATCGATGAGAAAGGCCATTTCGTCGAGGGCTATTACATGGTGGGGCTTTTGGCCGGATACATGCTGCAAAAACATCCGGGCGAGATCATCGTGCACGATCCGCGCTGCTGGTGGAACACGACGGATATCGTGGCGGCGGCGGGCGGCCGGGCACAAATTTCCAAAGGCGGTCACGCTTTCATGAAGGAAACGATGCGGCGCGTCGGCGCGGTCTATGGCGCGGAGATGAGTGCGCACCATTTCTTCCGCGATTTTTCGTATTGCGACAGCGGCATGATCCCGTGGCTCATCGTGGCGGAAATCATCAGCCGCACGGGGAAAAGTCTCTCAGAGCTCATCGGCGAGGCGGAGACGGCGTATCCGTGCAGCGGGGAAATCAATTTACCGGCGCATGACGTCGAAAAGACGCTTTCGACGTTGGAAGCGCATTATGCAAAAGAGGCCAAGGAGATTTCGCATCTCGACGGCCTCGGCATGGATTTCGGAAATTGGCATTTCAATTTGCGTCCGTCAAATACGGAGCCGCTCATTCGTTTCAATATGGAAACGCGCGGCGACCGGGCGCTACTCGCGGAGAAGCAAAAAGAAATTATCGATTTTGTGCAGGCGATGGGCTGAGAAATACTTCTAAGACGGGAAGCGCGATGCGGTTCATGAGCGCGTAGCCGTCGGTGTTCGGATGGATGCCGTCCGTGTAATAGGCGTCCTCCGCCGGAAATTCTTTTTGAAAATCAATGAGAGGAAGCCGGAGCGCTTGCGCCAGTTTCCGTAAGTATTCGGCATACGAAAGAAGCGCCTCTTGATTTTGGGCAAACGCCCAATCGGCTTGCCAACCGCAGGCGACGGAGGCTTCTGTCGCCAAAAGCGGCGTGCCGAGAATGACGGGAAGACGAGCGGATAGTGTGCGGATATTTTCGTCGGCGATTGGCAGGAGGGAATCGAGACGGCGGCCGCAAAGAATATCATTCGTGCCGCCCATCAGAAAGAGTGCTTCGCCTTTGGACGGATGCGCGGCCGTTTCCGCAGCGGAGAGTAAAATATCGGAGAAGAATCCGCCGCACACGCCGTGATTCACAAAGGTGACGGCAGGAAGGGCGCGAGAGGTGCGGGCGATCCAGCCGTCTTGCGGGAGTGCTCCGAAGCCCGCCGTAAGGCTGTCGCCGTAGCAATGTAAGATTGAAATGGACATAGGAACCTCGTTTCAAAAATTTCTTGTATTCTATCATAAAAGCGAGCAAAAAGCGGCGCGCTGTGGTAGAATAGAAAAATAAAAGCGGAAAAGTCCGCGTAGGAGGAAACCAAATGAACAGACAACTTTCGATGGAATTTGTGCGTGTGACCGAGCAGGCGGCGCTTCGCAGCGGTCGTCTCATGGGAAAGGGCGACAAGGAAGGCGCCGATCAGCTCGCCGTCGACGGGATGCACGCGGAATTTGCAAAGACGCCCATCACCGGCACGGTCGTGATTGGCGAAGGGGAAATGGATGAAGCGCCGATGCTCTACATCGGTGAAAAAGTCGGCATGGGCGGCGAGGAAGTGGATATCGCCGTCGATCCGTTGGAAGGGACGAATTTGGTTGCGAAGGGGCAGAACGGCGCCATCGCGGTCCTGGCCATCGCGCCGAAGGGTTGCCTTTTGCACGCGCCGGATATGTACATGGAGAAACTGTGTGTCGGTCCGCGCGGGAAAGGGCTGATTGATATCGATAAGCCGGTCACGGAGAATTTGGCCGCGCTTGCGAAAGGAATGGATCGCGAGATTTCTGATTTGACGGTCGTTATTTTGGATCGCGAGCGTCATGAAAAGATTATCCGTGAATGCAGAGCGGCCGGTGCGCGTATCCGCCTCATCACGGACGGTGATGTCGCGCCCGCGGTGGAATGCGGCATCGAAGGCAGCGGCATTCATATGGTGATCGGCTCCGGCGGCGCTCCGGAAGGTGTGCTGGCAGCGGTCGGGCTCAAATGTCTCGGCGGCGATATGCAAGCGCGTCTCTTGCCGCAGAATAAGGAAGAAATCACGCGAATGCATGAAATGGGAATCGATGATCCGAGCCGCGTCTTGACGCTCGATGATTTGGTTTCCGGCGACGATTGCATTTTTGCCGCGACGGCGGTCACGGATTGCAATCTCATGCGCGGCGTCCAATATTTCGGCGGCGGCTGCCGGACGCAGACGATGCTCCTTCGCTACAAGACGGGAACGGTGCGTTTCGTCGACACGATTCATCGCATCGGAGAAGAAAAGACGCCGGTCAAGCTGTAAAAAGATAGAGAAACATGATACAATGGGGGCTGTGAAAAATGTT
>CAVEYT010000017.1:0-14709 GCA_963619995.1 Acutalibacteraceae bacterium
TATGCGCGGAAAGTATGGCGCGGAGGATTGCGGAAACAGGAAAAGTTTTATATAATGTCGGAAACAAGAATAGGAAATCTCTTCAGGGCAAGGTGAAAATCCTGACCGGCGGTGATGAAAAAATTCTGAGCCCGCGAGCGTTTCTCTCGAAGCGTTGATCCGGTGTGAATCCGGAGCCGACAGTGAATCGGAAACATTCCGAAAGTCTGGATGGAAGAAGAGTCTCTTTTGTATTGGACTGCCCCCTGAAGAGTCGAAGACTCACGGGAGGTGGTTTTTTGTTTTCCGATGAAGATATCGGGTATATGACGCGCGCGCTGGAGCTGGCGTCTCGCGGGCGGGGGCTTACGCGGCCGAATCCGATGGTCGGGGCCGTGCTCGTCAAAAACGGGCGCATCGTGGGCGAGGGCTGGCATCAAAAATTCGGTGCGCCGCACGCGGAGATCGAAGCGATTCAAAATTGCAAGATCAGTCCGAAAGGCGCGACGCTCTATGTGACGCTGGAGCCGTGCGCGCATTACGGCAAGACGCCGCCCTGCGCCAAGCGTCTCATCGAGGAGGGCATCGGGCGCGTCGTCTGCGCGATGATCGATCCGAATCCGCTCGTGTCGGGAAAAGGTGTCGCGACGCTTGAAGCGGCCGGGATTTCCGTGACGGTCGGCGTGCTGGAAGCGAAAGCGCGGCGACTCAATGAAGCCTTTATCAAATACATTACGGAGCGAAAACCTTTTGTGACGTACAAAACGGCCATGTCGCTCGATGGGCGCACGGCGTGCCGGACCGGAGATTCCAAATGGATTTCTTCCGAAGTTTCGCGGGCGGACGCGCGGCGGCTTCGCGGGGAAACGGCGGGAATTTTGGTCGGCGTCGATACGGTGCTTTCCGATGATCCGCAGCTCACGGCGCGGACGGAAGGACTTCCGAATCCCGTGCGCATCGTGGCGGACAGCCGGCTTCGCATTCCGGTGACGGCGAAAATTTTCCAAGAGCCGGGACGCGTCATTATTCTGACGACATCGGCGGCGCCGCGCGAGAAACGAATCGAGCTGCAAAATCGCGGCGTCGATATCATCATCGCGGATACGGGAAACGGCCGGGTGGATTTGCCGATGGCGATGACGGGGCTGGCGATGAGCGAGATTGATTCCGTGCTCTTGGAAGGCGGCGCGACACTGGCGGAGGCGGCATTCCGCGCCGGGGTCGTCGATAAAATGATTGCCTACATCGCACCCGTTCTGATCGGCGGCAAAGACGCGCCCGGCGTTCTTTCCGGAATCGGCGCGGCCAAAATGGCGGACGCGGTGAAGCTCTGCGACATGACTTATGAGAAAAGCGGGCCGGACATCAAAGTGACCGCCTATGTGGCGCGGGAGAAAGAAAATGTTCACGGGAATCATTGAAGAAATCGGGACGATTGCGGCGATCCGAAGAGGAAACCAAAGCGTCGTGCTCTCCGTTTCCTGTCACAAAGTGCTGGAAGGGACGAAGATAGGGGATAGCATCGCGACATCGGGCGCGTGTCTCACCGTGACGAGTCTTTCGGAGACGGGATTCACCGCCGATGTGACGCCGGAAACGATGCGTCGCACCGCGTTTTCTTCCCTGCAGCCGGGGTCGCGCGTCAATCTGGAGCGTGCGCTGACACTTTCGTCGCGTCTCGGCGGTCATCTTGTGTCCGGTCACATCGATGGCACGGGTCGCATCGTCGAAAAAAGAAATGTCGGCAATTCCGTGGAAATTTCCGTTTCCGCCGGTAGCGACATCATGAAATACATTTTGGAAAAAGGATCGGTCGCGATAGACGGCGTGAGTCTGACGGTCGCCGCACGTGAGGCGGGACGTTTCACTGCTTCCGTCATTCCGACGACGGCCGCCGAGACGACGGTTTTGGAGCGGCGTATCGGCGATTTGGTCAATCTCGAATGCGACATGGTCGGGAAATACATCGAACAATTTTTGAAAGAGGCGGACGGAGGATTGTCCGTCGAAAAGCTGAAAAATTTTTTATAAGGGGGATGCATGGAATTTCAATACGATTCCGTCGAAGACATCATCGCGGAGCTCAAAAAAGGACACATCGTCATCATGCAGGACGCGGAATCGCGCGAAAATGAGGGCGATTACATCTGTGCGGCGGATTTTGCGACGACGGAAAATATGAATCGGATGGCGGTGGAGGCGCGCGGCGTCATTTGTATGCCGATGGACGGCGCGCTGGCCGACAAATTGTATCTGGGACCGATGATTCGGCGAAACACGGACAATCATCAGACGGCGTTTCTGGAATCCATCGATCACGTGGAAACGGGGACGGGCGTCTCGGCGGCCGAGCGCGCGCTGACGTGTCGGAAAGCCATTGCGCCGGATGCGAAGCCGGAAGATTTTCGTCGGCCGGGGCATCTCTTTCCGCTTCGCGCGCGGAAATGGGGCGTACTGGAGCGGCCGGGTCACACGGAAGCGACCGTGGATCTCTGCCGCATGGCAGGGCTGACGCCCGCCGGACTTTGCTGCGAGATTATGAATCCCGACGGCACGATGGCGCGGAAACCGGAGCTCTTTGCCTTGGCGCGCGAAAAAGGCATGAAAATAGGAAATATCCAAGATTTGATTTCCTATCGGAAGAAACATGAGAAACTCGTCGACCGCGTCGCGGAGGCACGGCTTCCCACGCGCTACGGTGATTTCAAGATTATCGGCTACATCAATCGGCTGAACGGAGAGCATCACGTCGCGCTCGTCATGGGCGATGTCGAAGGCGGCGCACCGGTCCTGACGCGCGTCCATTCCGAGTGCCTCACGGGCGATTGTTTCGGCTCGCTTCGTTGCGATTGCGGCGAACAATTTGATGCGGCAATGCAAGAAATCGCGGCGGAAGGGCGCGGCGTCATGATTTACCTGCGCCAGGAAGGACGCGGCATCGGGCTCATCAATAAAATTCGTGCCTATGCACTCCAAGACAAAGGCTACGACACCGTCGAGGCGAATCTTGCGCTCGGCTTTGCGGCCGATCTTCGCGATTACATGGTCGGCGCGCAAATGCTCCGCGATTTGGGGGTTTCCGACATTCGCCTTTTGACGAACAATCCCGATAAAATTTACGAAGTTTCCGATTACGGTATCCACATCACCGAGCGCGTCCCGATCCAAATGGCGGCGGGCAAGGAAGATGCCGCGTATCTCAAGACAAAAAAAGAAAAAATGGGTCATATGTTGGATTAAATTCTGTTTCCGAAAAGGAGGAACCATCATGAATATCATTTCCGGTCTGTACAATGAAAACAAAATTCGCGTCGGTATCGTCGCGTCCCGTTTCAATGAAATCATCGTGAATAAACTCATCGGCGGTGCGGAAGACGCGCTGTCCCGTCACGGCGTCGACACGGAGACGGTCGATCTTGCCTGGGTGCCGGGCGCGTTTGAGATTCCGCTCGCGGCGAAGAAAATGGCGGAATCCGGTCGATACGACGCGATTATTTGTCTCGGCGCCGTCATTCGCGGTGAGACAGATCATTATGAGCACGTGGCGACGGAAGTCACGAAAGGCATCGCGCAAGCATCGCTTTCCGCCGGCATTCCCATTCTCTACGGCGTCCTCACGACGGACACGGTGGAGCAGGCGCTGAATCGCGCGGGGTTGAAATCAGGAAACAAAGGCTTTGAATGCGCCATGGACGCGTTGGAACTCGCCAGTCTTTTCAAAAAATTATAAAAATGATACAAAAGAAATTGGCGTAGACTGATAGGTCGTGTATAATGGATTCGATGAAGCGGGGAAACCGATTTCGTCGAATCTTTTCTTTTGGAAAATAATTTCAACGTTTTCTGAGGGAAGGCAGGTGTATTTCGCGTGATTCTATTGCCTATAGCCGGAGGTGGCGCATTTTTCGGATGTCTATATCTGCTTTTTATTTTTTATGTTGAACTTAGAATATTCATTTTCTTGGTGAAGAAATTGTTTTGCTTGAGCAAGAAAATTATTCTTGCTGCTTGGAAATTTTTGCGGTCGCAAAGGACGCGAGCAGTATTTCGTGCTTTTAAGCTGTCTGTCGTAAATCTTTATCACTTATTTTTAGATGGGTTAAGGGGCGTATCGTATCGGATATTCTTCTTCGCTATAGCTGCGATTTTGCTATCGTTTCCTTTGAGCATTTTGGTTGGACTTCTGCATGGTATTCTTGCTATTCTGTATGGCTATACAACCGAATTTGCCGACATGGTTTTTTGGCTATATTTTTGGGGTTCCTATCCTATTTTGTTTATTTATCTGTTCAGGCAAATCAAACGATTTGGGAAAAAGAGATTTCTCTCTGATACTGAGGCTTGTCAATCCAATGTTTCCTGATTTCTTAAAGACAAGCATGGCCAGAGTTTCCGTTTCCTCTTGCATTATTTGACAAAAAAATATATACTGTACCCATACTCATCAAGAGCAATCGAGGGACTGGCCCTTTGACGTTGCAGCAACCACCCATTTTTAGGGAAACGGTGCTAATTCCAGCAGTGAAAACTGAGAGATGGGGCGGGTTCCCTCTTTCGAGGGATTTTTTTGTGGAATTGATTTTTTTAGTATAGATGGGAACGATTTTTTCGGAGGAGGGGAAAATGGCGAAGAAAGTGTTTTTTACGTCGGAATCGGTGACGGAAGGACATCCGGATAAAATTTGCGATCAGATTTCCGATGCGGTGCTGGATGCCATTTTGGCGCAGGATCCGCGCGGGCGTGTCGCGTGCGAGACAATTGTCACGACGGGACAGGTGCATATTTTTGGGGAAATCACGACGACGGCGCGCGTCGATTTCCCGAAAATTATTCGCCAGACGATCAAGGAAATCGGGTACGACCGCGCGAAGTACGGTTTCGATTGCGAGACGTGCGGCATTTTGGTGTCGATGGATGAGCAGTCGCCGGATATCGCGATGGGCGTGGACCGGTCGCTGGAAGCGAAGCAGGACGCGGCGGACAAGTATGATATCGGCGCGGGCGATCAGGGCATGATGTTTGGCTACGCGACGAATGAGACGCCGGAATTTTTGCCGTTGCCGCTCGCGATGGCGCATCGTCTCTCGCGCCGCTTGGCCGAGGTCAGAAAGGACGGGACGCTTCCGTATCTGCGGCCGGACGGCAAGACGCAGGTGACGGTGGAGTATGATGACGGGAAACCGGTGCGCATCGAGGCGATTGTCATTTCGTCGCAGCACGGCGAAGAGGTTTCTCACGAGACGATTGAAAAAGATTTGATTGAAAAGGTCATTCGCGCGGTGATTCCGGCGGAGTATCTGGATGCGGAGACGAAATATTACATCAATCCGACGGGGCGCTTTGTTATCGGCGGGCCGCAGGGAGACGCGGGGCTGACGGGTCGAAAAATCATCGTCGACACGTATGGCGGCATGGCACGGCACGGCGGCGGTGCGTTCTCCGGAAAGGATCCGACGAAAGTGGATCGCTCGGCGGCGTATGCGGCGCGCTATGTGGCGAAAAATATCGTAGCGGCGGGGATTGCGGATCGCTGCGAGATTCAGCTGGCGTATGCGATTGGCGTCGCGCAGCCCGTTTCCGTCCTCGTGGATACGTTCGGCACGGGAAAAATTCCGGAAGAAACCATCGCGGAATTGATTCACGAAAATTTCGAGCTGCGTCCGGCCGGCATCATCGATATGCTTGACCTTCGTCGTCCGATTTATCGGCAGACGGCGGCGTACGGACATTTCGGTCGCACGGATATCGATTTGCCGTGGGAGCATACGGATAAAGCGGAAATGTTGCGGAAGCAAGCGGGACTCTGAGTCATTCGTTTCTCAAAATAAATCTCGCGCCCAAAATGATAAGGCGTGATACAATAGAGGACACAATGTCCTCTATTTTTTTATGGGAGAAATTTTCGTGCTGGCAGAGATTTTAATCAATCGTCCGTCGAAGAATTTGGATCGGACGTTTACGTATCGCATTCCGGAGGACGGGGCGATTGGCGTCGGGTGGCGCGTCGCGATTCCGTTCGGCTCGCACACGGAGGAAGGCATCGTGCTGTCCGTGCGCGAGGAGGAAAAGGTCGAGTATGAAGTGAAGAATGTCATCGCGCCGGTGGATGAATTTCCTTGGTTCACGCCGGAGATGCTGGCGCTGGCGAATTGGATTTCGCGGTATTATCTGTGCACGCAAATCGACGCGCTGCGGCTGTTTCTCATCGATAAAAAAGGAATCCAGATCACGACGCGCTATGCCGTCGCTTGGGAAATCATTCCGGAGGGACATCCCGTCCGTGCGCTGCTGGATGCGTCTGTCGAGGAGCTCTCCGAAGAAGATGCGGAGATGATTTTCGGAGACGCGCTTTCGGCTTACGTGAAGGATGGATTTTTGGAGCGGATGGAAATCCCGGAAGCGGTCTACCGGATGCCGATTGAAAGAGAATATCGGGCGGCGGAAACGGATGCAGAGGCGCTGACGAAACGGCAGCAGGAGCTTGTGGCTTTCGTGGCTACGCAGGAGGCGATGGGGGAAACGGAAATTTTGGTGCATGGTTTCTCAAAAGATATTCTCAAAAAATGCGTCGAAAAAGGCGCGATTTCTCTTTTTTACAAAGAAAAGACGCCATATTCTTTGATCGGAGAGAGGGCGTCGGAGGCGCCGCGCGAGCTGACGGAGGAGCAGGCGGCCGCGTATGAGACGGTGAAGGCGGCCATCGATGCCGATGCGTATCGGGGGCAACTTTTGATGGGCGTGACGGGGAGCGGCAAAACGGAAGTGTATCTGCGCGCCGCGGAACACGCGAGGGAGCTCGGCGGCAGTGTGCTGCTTCTCGTGCCGGAAATCGCGCTCACGGCGCAGATGGTGGATTATTTTGCCAAGCGCTTCGGCGACGATGTCGTTTTTATCCACAGCAAATTGTCGAAAGGGGAGCGCTATAACAATCGGCAGCGCATCCGGACGGGGCAGAGTCACATCGCAATCGGATCGCGCTCGGCGCTGTTTCTTCCGTTTCAAAATTTGCGGCTCATCATCGTCGACGAGGAATACGATTCGTCGTACAAGCAGGATGAGACGCCGTTTTACAATGCGCGGGACGCGGCGAAGAAACTGGCGACGATTTTCGGCTGTCCCATTTTGCTCGGCGCGGCGACGCCGTCCATCGCGACGTATGCGGCAGCCGAGGCGGGCGCCATCGATTTGCTGGAGATGCCGCATCGCGTGAAAAAGACGCCGCTTCCGAAATTTACCGTCATCGACATGAAGGACGAGGCCGCTTACGGAAACGAGAGCCTGTATTCGCGCGAGCTGTTGGCGCGGATTTCTCAAAATACGGAGGAAGGGAAGAAGACGATTCTATTCCTGAATCGCCGCGGGTATGCTACGACGCTACGCTGTCACGATTGCGGCCATGTCTTCAAATGCCCGAATTGTGACGTTTCCTTGGTCTATCACAAAGCGCGGCATCAGTTGAGCTGCCATTATTGCGAAAGCGTGTATCGCGTGCCGAGCCGCTGCCCGGAATGCAAGGGCGAGCACATCGCGTATCTGGGGCGCGGGACGGAGCGCGTCGAGGAGCAGCTGCAAGAACTGTTGCCGGGGCTCAAAGTTATGCGTCTCGATCTGGATTCCACGAGCCGGAAATACAGCGCCGTGAAAATTTTGGAAGAATTTCGCGATGGCGCGTTTCCCGTGCTCTTGGGGACGCAAATGGTCGTGAAGGGCCACGACATCCCCGGCGTGCAGCTCGTCGGCATTTTGAATGCGGACAGTCTGTACAATATGCCGACGTATCTGGCGGGCGAGCAGGCGTACACGATGATCACGCAATGCGCCGGGCGCGCCGGACGAGGGGACGAGCAGGGGACCGTCGTCTTGCAGACATTTGAGCCCGATCATTACATCATTCGCGCCGCGGTCGAAGCGGATTATAAAAAATTTTATCAAAAGGAAATCGCGTACCGGCAAGCGATGCAATACCCGCCGTATGTGCGGCTTCTTCGCATCACGAGTTTTTCTGCGAAATATGAAACGGCTAGGAAACGGGCGGACGCGCTCTATGAATGGCTGCGGCAGACCGCGCCGACGCTTGCGACGCCCATTCGGTTCGTGGCGCCGTATGATGAATCCATCAAAAAGATTAGAAACCAATATTTTGTTTCCATTTTGGTGAAGGGGCAAAATTTGGCGGCGCTGAAAGCGAAAATTCGTGAGGCGGAGATTTTTCGGCAAAACGGAATTATTTTGGACGTCGATCCGCTGTCGTAAAAGGAGAAAAGAATGGAAGAAACGGAAACCATGCGCGAGGCCGGTGAGGAATTTCTGGGGCTTTTGGCCGTGATGAAAGCGCTGCGCGCGCCGGATGGCTGCCCGTGGGATCGTGCGCAGGACCATGAAAGTCTGCGGACGTATTTATTGCAGGAAACGTATGAGGTGCTGGACGCCATCGAGGCCAAAGATGCCGAAAATCTTTGCGAAGAGCTGGGCGATCTTTTGTTGCAGATTGTTTTTCATGCGCAAATTGCGGAAGAAAATTCTCAATTTACGATGAAACATGTCGCGGAAGGCATCAAGAATAAAATGATCGCGCGGCATCCCTTCGTATTTCAAAAAGACGATAACGATGCGGAAAAAGAGGCTGAAGGGAATTGGGAGGAACAGAAATTTCGCAAGAAAAAGCGGAAAAATCTTTTCTCCGGGCTCCCTCAAAGCTTGCCAAGTCTGCTTTTGGCGTGTATAATGCAATCCAGGATAGATTCCGTGTGTCATACCGACGCCAAAAGCAGGCCCTGCCGATTGTCGGAACTCCAATCTTGCGCCATACGGCAAAGAGAGGAGAGCGGCGATTCGGTTGCCTTGGAATTTATTTTGGGCTATTTGCTTTTTGAAACCGTGCGCTTTGTGCGCACCTGCGGTATGGAGCCGGAGATTGCTTTGCATCGATTCAATTCCATTTTTGCAGAGCGCTTCGGTGCGCTGGAGGATTCGCTCCGGGAAGACGGGAAGCCTGTAACCGAAATTACGGAGGCTACGTTGCAAAACCTGGAAGCCGAGATTGCCGCCGGCACATACGGAACCAAGCAGGAATTTCCTGCAGTATAAAAGGAGGATGTATTCATGAACAAGACAGAACTCATCGCTGAAGTGGCTCGCAATGCCGAAATGACGAAAAAGGATGCTGAAAAAGCATTCAAATCCGTTGTGAACGTCATTACCGAACAGCTTGTCAAAGGCAACAAAGTCCAGATCATCGGCTTCGGCACGTTTGAAATTCATCAGCGCAAAGCCAGAACCGGCAAAAATCCGCGCACGAAACAGACCATTAAGATTCCGGCTTCCAAAGCGGCCGCTTTCAAGAGCAGCAAGAAACTGAAAGAAGCTGTCAACGCGAAAAAATCCAAGAAATAATTGATTTCTCGCAAACAAAAGAGGGTGTGGCGAAAGTTACATCCTCTTTTTGTTTGCGTTTTTTGAAAACAGAAAATATTTTTTGCGAGACGACTCGTAAATTTGGGCAATAAAAATGAAGCAGACATTAAAGTTGCGTCTCATCTCTTTTCTCTCGTGTGATATAATGAAAAGCACATAGAAGAAAAGGAAGGGTCAAAATGAAAATTATTCAGGCGGGGAATCCCATCTTGGCGGCGGTCGCGGAGCCGGTCACGGATTTCGATAAAAATTTGAAACATCTTTTGGAAGGCATGAAGAAGACGCTCTACGAGGCGAACGGAGTCGGGCTGGCAGCGCCGCAGGTAGCCGTTTCCTTGCGCGTTTTCGTCGCCGACGACGGGGAATCGGGGTACGATGAATACATCAATCCGGTCTGGGAGCCTTTGGATGACGAGATGATTTTGGACGCGGAAGGCTGCCTTTCCGTGCCGGATTTGTCCGGGGACGTGAATCGGTATGCGCGCGTCTTGGTGACCTATCAGGATCGACGCGGGAAGAGGCGCCAGAAGAAAGCGGAGGGGCTTTTGGCGCGTTGCATTCAGCACGAGACGGACCATTTGAACGGAATTCTTTTTATCGAGAAGGCCGTGACGCTCCGCAAAGGAAATAAGAATGAATAAACTTCGCATCGTTTTCATGGGGACGCCGTCTTTCGCATTGGCACCGCTTGCGGCGCTTTGCGATGCGGGATACGCGCCCGTCGCCGTTTACACGCAGCCGGATCAAGTGAATGGGCGCGGCGGAAAAATTTCGTTTTCCCCGGTGAAACAATACGCATTGGAAAACGAAATTCCGGTCTGCCAGCCGCTGTCTTTCAAAGAGGAGGCGGCCGTCTCGGCGCTTCGCGATTGGCGTCCGGATTTGATTGTCGTCATTGCGTACGGAAAAATTTTGCCGCAGGCGGTGCTGGACATCCCGACATACGGCGCGGTGAATATCCACGCATCTCTCTTGCCGAAATATCGCGGCGCGGCGCCGGTGCAGCGAGCCATTTTGGATCGGGAAGAGGAAACGGGCGTCTCGCTCATGAAACTCGACGCCGGAATGGACACGGGGCCGGTGATTTCTCGCGTTTCCGTCAAGATTGGAGACACGGTGACGTCGGGTGAGCTTTTGGACATTTTGGCCGATGTGGGAGCCAAAGAATTGCTGCGCATTTTGCCGGACATAACGGAAGCGACGGCAAAAGCGGTGCCGCAGGATGAGAGTCTGGCGACGTATGCGGAGAAAATCACAAAGGAAATGGGCGCGCTCGATTGGACGGAGGCGGCCACCGATTTGCACGCACGCATTCGGGCGCTCTCGCCCAATCCGGGGACATACACGTATTTCGGCGGGAAGCGCATCAAAATTTGGCGCAGCTTTTTGACGGAGAAAGAGACGACCGCCGCCCCCGGCACCGTCGTTTCCGCCGATAAAAACGGCCTTTTGATAGCGACGGGGACGGGCGTGCTCGGGATTTCCCGTCTGCAACCGGAAAATAAGAAGGAAATGGACGCCGCAGATTGGCTTCGCGGCGCGAAAGTCCAAGCAGGAGATCGATTTGGAACAAAAGACGGCCAGAGCGCTGGCGTATGAAGCGCTGTTTGCGGTGCTGGAGAAAGATGCCTATGCCAATTTGGCGTTGCAGGCATCTTTTCGTATGCCCCTTTCGCCGGAAGACCGGAAATTTTTGACGGAGCTCGTCTACGGGACGCTCCGGCATCTACAGACGCTCGCGTGGCATATCGATAAAATTTCTTCGAGGCCGCTGCGAAAATTGGACGCGCCGGTGCGAATTTTGCTCCTGCTCGGCCTCGACCAACTTTTATATATGAATAGCGTCCCGGATTCGGCGGCGGTGAATGAGACGGTAAAGATTGCAAAAAGGGTGACGCACGCGGGAAACGTGAAATTTGTGAATGCCGTTTTGCGAAATTGGCTCAGAAAAAAGGACACGCTGCGCCTGCCGACGGCGGAGGAAGATCCCATCACGGCGGCGGCGCTTTCGCTCAATATGCCGACGTGGCTCATTCGGCGTTGGCAAAAGGCGTTCGGCGCCGAAAAAGCGACGGCGGTTTTTCGTGCGTTTCAAGACATTCGTCCGACGGATATCCGCGTGAATCCGCTGAAAATTTCCAAGGAAACGCTGATGAAGGAGCTTTCGGAAATGGGCTGCGTACCGAGCGAGATTCCGGGCTTTGCGGACGGACTTTCGCTCAAAGACGCCGGACCGTTTTTCCGTGGGCGTTTCTTGGCGGAGGGGACAGCGTATGTGCAAAATCGCGCGTCGATGCTGCCGGCCGTTGTTTTGGCGCCGGAGGCGGGGGAAACGGTGCTCGATATGTGCGCCGCGCCGGGGAGCAAGACGACGCAGATGGGGGCGATGATGGGGAATACGGGCCGCGTCGTCTGCTGGGATTTGTATCCGCACAAAGTGAAGCTTTTGGCGGAGAATGCAAAACGGCTGGGGCTTTTGAATGTGTTTCCTGCCGTGCATGACGCGACGAAAATCGAAGGGAAAGATATCGCGGCTTTCGACCGTGTGCTGCTGGATGCGCCCTGCTCGGGGCTCGGCGTCCTCGGGCGAAAGATAGAAATTCGCTGGCGGCGGAAAGAAAAAGATTTGGCCGCGTTTCCTCCGTTGCAAGAAAAATTATTGGAGGCGGCGGCGAAAGCGGTTAAGCCGGGCGGGATTTTGGTGTACAGCACGTGCACATTGGAACGCGCGGAAAATGAAGAGCAGGTGACGGCGTTTCTGGCGCGGCATGAAAATTTTGAGCAGGTGCCGTTTACGGCGGGCGAGAAGAACGCGCCGACGGGGA
Organism: Acutalibacteraceae bacterium; assembly: GCA_963619995.1. GTDB lineage: Bacteria > Bacillota > Negativicutes > Veillonellales > Dialisteraceae > UBA1822. The sequence goes on from CAVEYT010000017.1 coordinate 12,220, forward strand.
TGCTGACACTTTGGCCGGACACAGACGGATGCGACGGATTTTTTGTGGCGAAACTTCGGAGGAAAGCATGAGACAGAATGTGTGGGGAATGCCGCTTGCCGCGCTGCAAGATCTTTTGACGGCCGCCGGTTTCCCGAAATTTCGTGCCAAGCAGCTGCAGGATTATCTGTATCGGCGCCGCGTGTACGATTTTGCCGCGATGCTCCAGCTGCCGCAACCGCTCCGCGCCTGGCTTTCGGAGAATGTCGTCATCGAAAAGCCGGACATCATTCGCACGCAGGAGTCCCCCTCCGGCGACACGAAAAAGTTGCTGCTGCGCCTTTCGGACGGCGCGCTGATTGAGACCGTCCTGATGCGGCATGACTACGGCAATTCCGTCTGTATTTCCACGCAAGTCGGCTGCGCGATGGGTTGCGCTTTTTGCGCGTCGACGCAAAACGGACTCGAGCGAAATCTCACGGCCGCCGAAATGCTTGCCGAGCTGTACGCGTTTCGGGAAGACGCGGAAACGGAGATTCATTCCCTCGTTTTGATGGGAAGCGGGGAGCCGCTGCAAAATTATGAAAATGTGGTGGAGTTTATGCATTTGGCGCACGATCCGGATTTGCTCAATCTGTCGTATCGCGCCATGACGCTCTCGACTTGCGGGATTGTCCCCGGCATCGACCGGCTGGCGAACGAGGACATCCCCGTCACGCTCGCGATTTCCCTGCACGCGCCGAATGACGAGATTCGCCATCGGCTGCTCCCCGTCAGTCGTCAATATGCGATAGAAGACGTCGTAGCGGCCGCGCGGCGATATTTCGAGAAAACGGGGCGGCGCGTGACGTTTGAATACATTTTGATCGACGGCGTGAATGCGTCCGACGAAAACGCCGCGGAGCTCTGCCGCCTTTTGGGCGATCTCCCCTGTCACGTCAATCTGATTCCCGTGAACGGCACGGAGCACATTCGCCTCTTTGCGCCGAGCGGAAACCGGTGCGAGCGTTTCCGAAAGATTTTGGAAACAGCGGGGAAGAGTGCGACGCTTCGCCGAAAAATGGGCGATGAAATCCAAGCGGCGTGCGGGCAGCTGAAGAAACGGAATTTGGGGAATGAAAATGAAAAATAAAATGTGAAAATTGAAAAGTGGAGGGGCAACGGTTGCCTTGCGCGGCCGTTTCTTATACAATAGGCAAAAAAAGAAGGAGGAATTATCATGACATACAAAAAATTGTCTTGGCTTGTCGCGGCGCTGTTGCTTGGCGGAAGCTCGTTTGTGACGGCTGCGGAGACACCGACCGCGCCGTCCGCTGCCGTGGAAGAAAGAACGAAAGCATCTGACGAGGAGACCAAAGAGAACGCGGAAAAAACGGCGGAAAAAATCGCGGGCGCACAAAAGACGGAAGAGAAGGACGCGGATGCGAAAATCGTCGAGGCCGGAGACCCGACGGAGGAAGAAGATTCGGAGGGGGATGGCGAAACGGCGGAGGCGGAAGCGAAGGAAGACGGCGAAGCGGGGAAGGTGGATGAGAAACCGGCTGTCCCGGATATCGACGCGTCACCGCTCACATCGCATGATTTCCTGGCCGGCGGGATTCGACTCGGTCTGCCGTATGAAGAAACACTGTCGCATCTCGGGAAACCGCAGGGCGAAAAGCAGGGCGCGGTGCGGAGCGAATACATTTGGCCCGCTATGGCGGTGCGTTTCGTATCGGATATGGCCGCAAAATACGATGAAAATTTGAAACCGGGCGCCGATGCCATTTACATCGCCGACGCGAAGACGAAAACAAATCGCGGCGTCGCGGTCGGAGATGCGCGGGAAAACATTCTGCGTCTCTACGGACGTCCGACGAATGTCCTCTGGGACGGGACGCGCGGCCTGTTTCATTTCATTTACCAAAAAGATAATCAGCTCCTCGTTTTCAGCATCGCGAAGGATAAAGTAAAAGACATTCGCATCACGTACGACGACAGCGCTTTTGCAAAGACGCAGCCCGAAAGTCTTTTCAAGGCGGACAACTCGACGGACGAACGCGATTATCGCATTGCGGGCTATCGCTTGCTGGAAACATTTGCCGAGCATTCCTGGGAAAGTTGGCAGCGCAAAGCGACGAATCCAAAAGAAGAAATTCGTTACTATCCCGGCTACGGTCTCCACCTGGATCTCAAGAGCCATCGCATCGGTTCTATGTTCCTCTCGGACGCCAGAATGCTGACGGCGCGGGGTCTGGCCGTCGGCGATCAAATCTCCACGATGGAGACAATCTACGGCAAGCCGGATAAAGTGGAAATCAATTACATCGACAAACATCCGCAGACGGCCTATATTTATTTTTCGCCGGACAAAGATGAAGTCCTGATTCTCTATATCAATGATAAAGCCCGCACGGTTCAAAGCATCGTGGTGATGACGAATCCCTTGGGTCCGCGTGCGGAGCGCAGCAAGATTGATCCGGGAAAAGCGAAGAAGGAGAAGGAGAAAGCAGAGGAGAAGAAGGAAACCGG
>CAVEYT010000018.1:0-10177 GCA_963619995.1 Acutalibacteraceae bacterium
TAGCTGTTAGCTTTTAGAGGAAAGCGGTGTCGCCTCCGGCGACAATTATTAAAATGCGGCCGCAGGCCGCCACGAGTCAAGCCTTCTTCTGGAGAAAAGCGTCCAGTGGACGGTTTTCAGTGCCCCGAAGGGGCGGATGATGGTCACTCTATGTGAAAACAACGTTTCGTGGTGATTTCTCCTAAGCTATCTTCCATCATAGAGTCATCCATCATCCGGGCTGACGGCCACTGGCGACCGTCCACCAGAAGAACGCCTCCTGAAGAGGGCTTGCGTTGAACGCGGCTGCGCCGCATTTATTAAATCGCGCGAAGCGCTATAAAGATGCGGCGCAGCCGCCACCGCTAAAAACTAACAGCTAAAAGCTAACAGCTAATAACTATCTTGCGCCTGAGAACCAAAGTCAAACACGCCGCTCCCGGCTATCTTGCGCCTGACAAAACACTTTTTAATCTCAGCAAATTCGCGGCAGACCTTCTCCCCTAAGCGGCAAAATTCTTCTTCGGCTTCCGAAAGACGTTTCCAAATGGACGCCGCTGCCCATCTCTGCCTGTCCGCAGATGGCCGCCTCTTCTCCGTATTTTGATTCGCGCAAAACAGAAAGCGCTCTCTCGGCCTCCGATGCCGGCAGCGCGATCAAAAGTTTCCCTTCATTTCCCATCGTCAAAGGATCCAAGCCCAGAATGCCGCACAGGCCGCGCACTTCTTCGCGCACCGGGATGGCGTCTTCCGAAAAAACGAGCGAGACACCGGATGCCTCCGCAAGCTCATTTGCCACCGTCGCGAGGCCCCCGCGTGTGATGTCGCGCACGGTGTGAAGGGAAATCTTCGCGTCCAAAAGCGCTTCCACGAGATGCCACAGCGGTGCGGCGTCGCTTCGGACCGCAGACGCCATGCCGAGCCGCTCCGTCAGAATCGTCGCGTGGTGGTCGCCGAGCGTCCCCGTGAGGAGAAGGACATCGCCGGGTAAAATCCGCGCGGCTGAAATCTCCGTCTCCGGCGCCCGCTCGCCGATTCCCGCCGTATTGATGTAGAGACCGCCCACACCGGGGACGACTTTCGTATCGCCGCAAACAATGGAAACACCGGCCTCCCGCGCCGTTTCCGCCATCGAATGCACGACGCGAGACAGCGTATCCGTGGGCAGCCCCGTTTCCAAAATGAAACCGGCCGACAGATACAGCGGCCGCGCGCCCATGGACGCCAAATCGTTCACCGTCCCGCACACAGCGAGCCGCCCGATGTCACCGCCCGGAAAAAACAGCGGCTCCACGACAAAACTGTCCGTCGTCATAACCGGCACGCCGGACAGGGGCGGCAGGACCGCCGCATCTTCCATCCGATCCAAAATAGGATTGGAAAATTCTTTAGCAAAAAGAGAAGAAACAAGCCGCCCCGTCTCCTCCCCGCCGCTCCCATGCCGCAATTCGATTGTCATATCTTTCTCCTTTTTACTTTTCTGCTTTTCGTCATCCATTATTCGTTATCCGTTATCCGTTGACCGTTGACCGTTCGTCACATCTCATGTAACACAACGGTTCACACACACAGCAGCGGCTCACGGACGACCCCCAGCGCTTCGCGCCACCAGCGACCGTTCACCGAAAACTCATCTCCAGAATAAGACTAATTTGTGGCGTCCTTCGGATGCATTTATAAAATCGTCGCCGCAGGCGACACCGCCTAAAACTAATAGCTAACAACTAACGGCTAATAACTATCTTGCGCCTGACATAAAAAGCCGAGTAGCCAACTGCTAACTGCTAACTGCTAACTACTAACTGTTAATTGTCTACCCTTCCCGACTATGCACGCAGCAAGCGCCTTCGCTGCTCACCATGCACGCGCCCACCGGGTGTTCCGGCGTACACACGCGGCCGAAACACGGACATTCCGGTGGCGTGATCCGGCCCGTCAAGACGTCGGCGCAGCGACAGCCCGGCGGCATCCGATCCTCCGTAAGGCCGTGGCTTCCCGCATCCAGATACGCGTATTTTTCCGCCAAATACAATCCCGAGCCGGCAATCGTCCCCAGCCCGCGCCACACCGCGTCGCCCGGCGCGAAACATTCCGCCAAAAGCGCTTTCGCCCGTTCGTTTCCTTCCTCCCGCACCACGGATGGATACTCATTCCAAAGTCCCGCGCGCCCGGTCGACGCCTCCAGCACCAGCCGCGCCAAAGCCCGCAAAAGATTGGACGCCGAAAAGCCGCCGATCACCATCGTCGCGCCAAATTCGTCCGCCATTTTCCGAAACGGTGCAGCGCCCGTCACCACCGCAACATGACCCGGGCACAGGAAACCGTCAATGCGCCGCTCGGCCGCGAGCATCCCCATCGCGCCCGGCATCGTTTTGAGCGCCGTGAGAAAACGAATGTTTTCCATCTTTTCTTCGTAAACGCGCCGCACCAAATTCGCCCACACCGGCGCTGTCGTTTCAAATCCGACCGCCGCTAAAATGAATTGCACGGAAGGCGCGGCCTTGGCCATCGAAAGCGCATCCTCCGGATTGTACAAAAAATCCGCCGCGCCGCCGCGAGCCTTCGCCCCCGCCAGCGACATCTCGCTTCCCGGCACCGCCATCAAATCGCCGAAAGCCAGCACCCGATGATTCAGTTTCAAAGCAAAATCCACCAATCGGTCGATATACGACGTCGGTGTCACGCACACCGGACATCCCGGCCCGGAAAGCAAAGAAACGGAATCCGGCAGCAGCTGCCGAATCCCCGTCCGATACAAAGCGGATGTATGCGTCCCGCACACCTCCATCAACCGAAGCGGCCGCCCACGATACCCCACAAGCCAAGCCGCCAATTCTTTCTCCCTCATGAAACTCTCCCTTTCTCCGCTCTCCGCCGTTATCCGTTTTCCGTTCACCGTTTACCGCGCCTCTCATATCAACGCCAAACAAAATTTCTCACGCACAGTTCACGGTTATCCTTTTTCCGCTGTCCGTTCACCGTTCGCCCTTCTCGATGAAACGCGAAAGACAAACAAGACCACGCCACAGCGCCTACCTTTATACGTCACAAAAGCATAGCAAGCACGGTTCACGGTTACACGGATAACGGACAGCATCCCTATGTAACACCCGCACTGCTCACTACTAACTACTAACTGCCCACCGTTTCCCCGATTTCCTTAAACAGCGCCGCCCAATCCCTGGCCTCTTCCTTTTCCACAATTTGAATCGCCATCCCGGCGTGCACCAGTACATAATCTCCGACCTTCGCCGGCACCAGCCGCAAATTCGCCCGGACCTTTGACCCGGAAAAATCCACCATCCCGTAATCGCCGTCCATCGAGACCACCCGTCCCGGATATGCCACACACATAGCTGTCTCCCTTCGTTTTTGATTCCATTATATCATCCAAAAAAAGCAAAATAAAAAAGAACATGCCTCTGTAGTGACTTACAAAAGCATGTTCTTTTTTATTTCAGCGCAAATCGTCCCACGCATCGGCAAGTCTGGCATATTCTTCCATGGAAAACGTCTCGCCGCGGCGACTGCCGTCGATATCGGCCGTTTCTAATATTTTCGGAATCCATTCTTTTTCGATGCCGCCTGCTTTCATCGCGTTGGAAAATGTTTTCCGTCTTTGTCCGAAGCCCATTTTTACGAGCGCAAAAAATGTTTTTTCGTTTCGGACGGAAACGGCGCGTTCTTTGCGTCTCCGAATTTTCAAGACCGTCGAGGTGACGGCGGGACGCGGGATGAAAGCGGTGGGCTCAATGTCCAAGACGCGCTCGGCCCGCGGGATGAAAGCCGCGGGCTCGATGTCCATGACGCGCTCGGCCGTCGCGTAGAATTGGACGGCAATGGTGAGCATGCCGTAATCGGGCGTGCCGGGCGCGGCGAGAATCCGGTCGGCGACTTCTTTTTGCATCATGAAGACAAGCAAGGAAACGGGCAGGTCAGACTGCACGAGTTTCAATAAAATCGGCGTCGTGATGTAGTACGGCAGGTTCGCCGCGGCATGCCATTCTTTGTCGCCGAAAAGCGCCGGTAAATCGGTTTTGAGAAAATCTTGATACAGAATGCGAACGTTTCCATAGGGCTCGAGCGTCTTTTCCAAGACGGGCGCAAGGCCGCGATCGATTTCAAGTGCCGTGACGTCCGCGCCTGTCCTGGCGAGCGCCTGTGTCAGCGTGCCGATGCCGGGGCCTATCTCCAAGACGGGCGTGCCCGGGGAAAGCTCGGCCGCTTCGGCGATGCGACGCACGACGTCGGGACGTATCTTCAAGCGCCGTGACGTCCGCGCCGGTCCTGGCGAGCGCCTGTGTCAGCGTGCCGATGCCGGGGCCGATTTCCAAGACGGGCGTTCCCGGGGAAAGCTCGGCCGCTTCGGCGATGCGACGCACGACGTCGGGACGTATCAGGAAATTTTGGCCGAGTTTGTGCTTCATGCGAATGCCGAAGCTTTTGACGATGTGCCGGACGACTTCGGGGCTGGCGAGTTCGATTTCTATCATGCGTGCTCTCCCAATTGTGCCAAGGCCTCTTCCCATTCGGCGCGCGAAATACCGAAATGATTCAGCCGTTTCAAAAATTGACGCGCGTTTCCATAGCCGATGCCCAAAAGGGCGCCGACGGCATCGCGGCGACGGGCGGCGTGGTCATCACCCATGAGTCCTGCGCGAAGTAAATCGGCCGTCGTGAAGCATTCTTCGGGACACTCCTTCATCGTGTGCGCTTTGGACAGGGCACGCAAAATCGAGGCAGGCGAAGCATCTTCGATGCCTACATCTGTCTCGGTTTTCGCTTCGTCCTTCGGTACAAAGGCATGAGCGGCATTTGGAAAGAACGCGGACAGGCGTCTCCGAATGCGTTCGCCCGGGCCGTCGGGATCGGTCAGAATGATGATGCCGCGCTTCTCATACGCCGCACGAATCGCCGCCAGGACGCCGGGGCGCAGCGTGTAGCCCTCCGTCGCGATGCAATCGCAATCGACGGCCGCCGTGACGCGCGCGATATCCGATTTCCCTTCGACGACGATGACTTCACGAAGCATCAGTCGCGCACCACGTAGCCGATGCCGCGGACGGTGTGAATGTATTTCTTTTCCAATTTCTCATCGATTTTGCTGCGCAGATACCGCACGTAAACGTCGACGATATTCGTATTTCCCACGTAGCCGTAGCCCCAGACTTCTTCCAAAATCTGCTCGCGGGTCAGCACGTGATTTTTATTTTTCGCCAAATAGAGCAGCAAATCGAATTCTTTTTTCGTGAGCTCGATGTATTCGTCATCCACGCGCACCTCGTGGCGGTCGGGATAAATGGACAAATCGCGAATCGTGTAAGCGGGATCGACGACGGGCACCGGCTCCTCGTGCCGCCTAAGCATCGCGCGAAGACGAGCGACGAGTTCTTTCGTCGCATACGGTTTCGTCATGTAATCGTCCGCACCGGCATTCAGCACCGCGACTTTGGTATCGACGGAGGCATCTTCGGAAATAAAAATGACGGGAATACCGGAAATACTCCGCACACCGGCGAGCAACTCCATCGCGTCTTTCATCGGCGAATCGGGATCCAAGACGATGATATCCGCTTGGCGCTGCCCGGCCAAATCGACGACGGTTTCGCCCGTGTGATCCTGCAGCACCGTAAAGCCTTCCGCTTCCAATTTCGTGCGCAAAAAATGAGCGACACTTTTATCGCTCTCGACAATCAGTACACAGTTTCTCATAGACTCCCCTCCCCAAAAGAAATGCAATACAAGACAGAATTCCTCTCCGCACGTTTTTATTATTTTTCTCGTGCAAGCCTCTCTCATACGGCTTCAACATTTTTTAAGAAATTCCGAATATATCATAACATATTTTTTGAAAAGGTCAAATCGAAATTTTCACGCATCGCCTTTTTCTTCCGATTCCATCGCTCTCCGATTTTGAAAAAGGATTTCATTTCCGGATTTATGAAATTGTAATCTTCTTCAAAGAATCGAAAAACGATTTTCAGTTGGAAACGCTCTGCTCGATTCTGAAATTTCCTGTAAAATTCACGAATTTTTATCTTTTCGCTCATCTTGATTTTATTTTATAGCCTATATACTTGTAGTAGACTTTGTGTAGATAAGATCCATTTTTAGAAACTAAAATGATGATTTATGATAAAAGTATACTACACGCCTATCCTCCCTAACTACTTGCAAGACAGAGATGGGAGATGAGCGGCAACGCTTCCGGGGTTCTTCACTTTTGGCGGCATTGCCGATAAAATCTTTCTTCCGGTAGAGATGAGGCGATTTCTCATCTCTATTATTGAAAACGTTTTTCGCCGCAAACGCCACGAAAATCAACCATACCCAAAATTACGCTCCCCATCTCTATCTTGCAAAAGTTCATTGCATAAATGCCATAAAAGAAAGCACGCTCAAAGTCAAGCCCCCTCATCTCTCTTCCCTATCTTGCAAAAGTTTTTCACCGCAAACGCCGCCAAATTTAAGAAGGAAAAAACTCCGCTTCTCTTCCCTCTTCCCTCACAATCAAAAACCGCCCTTCCGAAGAAAAGCGGTTTCATTTCTATATTTCTATATTTATTACGAAAGGCGACGAAGCAAGTGGCGGATGTGGCCGTCTCCGTACATCGCGTTCGTGTCGAGCGCTTCTTCGATGCGGAGGAGCTGATTGTATTTCGCGACGCGTTCCGTGCGAGCGGGGGCGCCCGTCTTGATTTGACCGGCGTTCAGCGCGACGGCGATGTCCGCGATGGTCGTGTCTTCCGTCTCGCCGCTTCTGTGGGAAATGACGGCGGAGTAGCCCGCGCGTTTCGCCATTTCCACGGCTTCCATCGTTTCTGTCAGCGTGCCGATTTGATTCACTTTGATCAGAATGGAATTGGCGACACCTTTGTGAATGCCGCGGGAGAGACGCTCCGTATTCGTGACGAAGAGATCGTCGCCGACGAGCTGAATTTTGCCACCGAGCGTCTCCGTCAAAAGTTTCCATCCGTCCCAATCTTCTTCGCCGAGGCCGTCTTCGATGGAAATAATCGGATAATTTTCGAGAAGTCCTTGGTAATACGCGACCATGCCCGCCGCGTCCTTGGCCGTGTGGTCGCCGGTCAGATGGTAGAGACCGTCATCGCCCAGAATTTCGGACGCCGCGACGTCGAGCGCAAGCGCAATTTCTTCGCCGGCGCGATAGCCCGCTTTTTCAATCGCTTCGCAAATGACTTCAATGGCCGCTTCGTTGGACGGCAAATTCGGCGCAAAGCCGCCTTCGTCGCCGACCGCCGTCGCGAGTCCTTTGCCTTTGAGCACGCTCTTGAGCGCCTGGTACACTTCGGCGCCCATGCGGAGCGCTTCGCTGAAATTCGGAGCGCCGACGGGCATGATCATGCATTCTTGGATGTCGACATTATTGTCCGCGTGCGCGCCACCATTCATGATATTCATCATCGGCACGGGGAGCACGTGCGCATTGGCGCCGCCCAGATATTGATACAGCGGAAGCCGCGCCGATTGGGCCGCTGCCTGCGCCGCCGCAAGCGACACTGCCAAAATCGCATTCGCACCGAGGCGGCTCTTATTTTCCGTCCCGTCGAGCGCGATCATGAGGCTGTCGATGCCGCGCTGATCGGACGCGTCCATCCCAATGACGGCGTCCGCGATTTCCGTATTCACATTTTCCACGGCCGCGAGCACGCCCTTGCCGCCGTAGCGCGATCCCCCGTCGCGAAGCTCCGTCGCCTCATACATGCCGGTGGACGCCCCGGACGGGACCGCCGCGCGCGCAAATGTGCCGTCCGTGAGCTCCATATCGACCTCGACCGTCGGGTTTCCTCTCGAATCCAAAATTTCTCTTGCGCGAATATCCATAATGTCTGCCATGATGTCAGTCCTCCCCTGCCTTTTGATAAATGGAAATGAAACTGTCGGCCTTGAGCGATGCGCCGCCGACGAGCGCGCCGTCGATGTCCTCTTCTTTGAGGAAATCGGAAACATTTTCCGCCGTGACGCTGCCGCCGTAGAGAATACGCGTCTCCTCGGCCGCCGCGCCAAATTTTGCCCGCATGCACGAACGAATGAAACCGCACACACGCTCGGCATCTTGCGCCGTCGCCGACTCGCCCGTGCCGATGGCCCAGATGGGTTCATACGCGATGACGAGCCGCGCCGCCTCCGCTTCTGAAAGCCCGGCCGTCCCGCACTCGATTTCCTCGCCGATGACGGCCTCCGTCTTCCCGGCTTCGCGCTCCTCTTTCGTCTCGCCGACGCACAGAATCGGCGTGATCCCCGCGTCCAAAAGCGTGCGCACCTTGCGATTCACAAACGCATTCGTCTCGCCAAAAATTTGCCGCCGTTCGGAATGCCCGACGATGCAATACGCGCAGCCGACCTCGCGAAGCATCGCGGGAGAAATTTCCCCGGTGAAAGCCCCTTTTGCCTCCGGATACACATTCTGCGCACCGAGAGAAATCCCGGCTGCCTCCGCCACCGGCCGCGCTGCCGAAAGCGCCGTGAAAGGCGGGCAGATGAGCATCTCGGCACGATTTTGCAAAACGCCGGAGAGCCCCGAAAGGAGCGCCGCCGCCTCGGACGCCGTGCCGTTCATCTTCCAGTTTCCCGCAATCAAAACTTTCCTCACGCGCCCTCCTTGTCCGCCAGGACAGCGATGCCCGGAAGCACCATGCCCTCCAGCATTTCCAGCGACGCGCCGCCGCCCGTCGACACGTGCGAGAACTGATCGCCGATGCCCAGGCTGTCCACGACCTCCGCCGATTCCCCGCCGCCGACCACCGTCGTCGCATCAAGCGCCGCCAGCGTCCGCGCCACGGAGAACGTCCCCTCGGAGAACGGTTTCATTTCAAAGACGCCCATCGGCCCGTTCCAGACGACCGTTTTCATCTTGCGGAGCGTCTCCTCATAGAGCGCAATCGTCTTCGGTCCGATGTCGAGCGCCATCCACGGATCGGTAAATTCTTCCGCCGTCAGCACCTTCACCTCGGCGTCCTCCGCAAATTTGTCGCCCGCCGTGAAGTCAACGGGAAGAAGCATGGAAACGCCCGATTTCTTCGCTTTTTCCATCAAATCGCGCGCCAGGTCGAAACGGTCGGGATCTTGGAGCGATTTCCCCATACCGTAACCCTTGGCCGCGACGAAAGTATTTGCCATACCGCCGCCGATCAGAATCACGTCCGCCTTTTCCATCAAATTCGCAATGACGTGAATTTTGTCGCCGATTTTCGCCCCGCCGATAATCGCCGCGAAAGGACGCTCCGGCTCGGAAATCACCTGATCCAAGAAATTGATTTCCTTTTCCAAAAGCAGGCCCGCCACCATCGGCAAGAGTTTCCCCACGCCGACGACGGACGCATGCGCGCGATGCGACACGCCGAACGCGTCATTCACCGCCGCATCGCACCCCGCGACCAATTCCTTGGCGAAAGCGGGATCGTTTTTCTCTTCCTCTTTATGGAAACGCAAATTCTCCAAAAGGAGCACGTCGCCCGGACGAAGCGCCGCCTTCATGGCCGCCGTTTCCGCACCAATCGCGTCTTTCGCAAATTGCACCGGCCGCCCCAAAAGCGTCTCCAAATGCGCCGCGACCTTTGCGAGCGACAGCTCCGGCTTCACTTCGCCCTTCGGCCGCCCCATGTGGCTCGCCAGGACAAGCGCCGCGCCCGCATCCAGCAAATACCGCAGTGTCGGAAGCGTCGCGGCGATGCGGCGGTCGTCCTTGATCGTCCCGTCCGCCTCATGCGGCACATTGTAATCGACGCGGACGTAGACGACTTTTCCCGCACAATCCAAATCATAAATTGTCTGTTTCATCTCAAAGCCCCTTTGCCGCGACATACGCCGCCAAATCGGAAATGCGGCACGAATAGCCCCATTCGTTGTCGTACCAAGCGATGACCTTGACCAAGTTTCCATCCATCACCATCGTCAAATCGCCGTCGACCGTGGACGACACGCTCGTCCCTTTGAAATCGGAGGAAACGAGCGGCTCGTCCGTGTACGCCAGAATGCCCTTGAGCGAGCCTTCCGAAGCATTCTTAAGCGCCTGATTCACTTCTTCCTTCGTGACGGGACGCGCCAGCTCGACCGTGAGGTCGACCAAGGAAACGTCCGGGGTCGGCACACGAATGGCCAGCCCGTTCAATTTCCCTTTGAGCGCCGGGATGACGATACCCATCGCTTTGGCCGCGCCCGTGGACGTCGGCACCAT
>CAVEYT010000018.1:11115-14351 GCA_963619995.1 Acutalibacteraceae bacterium
GGAATCGTTTCCAGCTCCGCAAGCGCGACACCCACATTGTGCATGTGATACAGAATGCGTCCGTCCGAAGCCGCATAAAGCCCTATCGCCTCGCCGACAGCGCCTTCCGAGAGCAATCGATTTTTCAAAGCCGACGGCAGCTGATGACGCTGCGCCATGCGATTTGCCTCGCCGACGCCGATTGCCAAAATGTCCGCGCGATGAATGAGCGCCTCCACTTCGCCGAGCTCCGGCGTTTCCTCGCGCACCCGCTCAATCAATTCCGGCGAGAATCCGTCCGGAATGTGCAGCATTCGATAATTGCCGCCCAGTCTCCTCGCCGTGACCGCCGCAATCGTATTCGCCTGGTACTCGATATTTTCACCGAAGCCGCCGCGCGCCGGTACGACCGTCACATCCAAATCCATGGATGGAAGCGCCGCCGCCATCGCCGCCATCGTCGTCCCGCCCGACACCGCGATAATCTGTCCGTCCTTCACGCTGCGACTCATCGCGAGCGCCGCCTCCTGCCCGATGCGTTTCTTCACCGCCTCGTCGACATCCGTATCGCCCGCGACAATGATCACGTGCTTCATGTGCAAAATATCACAAAGCCGCCGCTCCGTCTCCGCCACACTCGGCCGATTCAAGAAGAAACGGGAGAGCGGCGTCAGGACGCTTTCGCCGCGCGCCGTCAATCGGATGCCCACCGGTGCGACACGCAAAATGCCCGTCCGCTCCAGCACCTCCACATGGCCTCGCACGACGCGCTCCGAAAGCCCCGTCTGCAACGCCAAAAGCCGCCGCCCAATCGGCTGCCCCAATGCCACATGCCGAAGCACCTCGAAACGCTCCGCCGCCAAGCTTCGCATCTCCGGCACCAAGAGCGACATCGGCGTCTCTTCTTCCAACGTTATCGCCGCCTCCCTATCCCGCGGGATAAATTCCGTCCCACGCGAGACAAAAAACAACCGAGCCGACAAACTTTTTCTGTAAAAAAAATCAAAATCACAGCTCGGAAATCATCATTCTTTTTCGTTTCAAGTATACCACAAATCAAGTCATTTGGGCAGACCACTCTCCATTTTTCAACCTGCCCCAATTCATTGAATTCGTTTCCGAATATCTTCGACGGACGGAAGCTGTTTCCCGAGATCATCCGGCAGATGGCCGGTGATTTTATATTCGCTCACACCGATTGGCTTTGAAACATCCTTGAGAGAATATTCCGCCACCAAATTGTTTTTACTCTTGCACAGCAAAAGGCCGATGGATGGATGATCCTCTTTTTTCTTCAAAATTCCATCGACCGCCGATAAATAAAAATTCAGCTGCCCGACATATTCCGGCTTGAAATCTCCCGTCTTTAGCTCAATCACCACATAACACCGCAAATTCAGATTATAAAACAGCAAATCAATGTAAAAATCATCGCCGCCCACATTCAAATGATATTGGTTTCCCAGAAACGCAAACCCCGTACCCAGCTCCAAAAGCAACTGCGTCACATCGTGAATCAAAGCCTGCTCAATATCACGCTCGACCATATCATCGCGGAAAGAAATGAAATCAAACACATACGGATCCTTCATTGTCTGCACGGCCAACTCACTCTGCGGCGACGGCAAGCGAGTTTCAAAATTGGAAACCTTTTCTGCCAACACTTGTCGCTGATACAGTTCGCTTTCAATCTGATGGATAAGCACGTTGCGAGACCATCCGTTTTCTGCCGATTTTTTGATATACCATTCGCGTTCTTTGGCGTCAGCCACTTTATCCATCAATACCACATTATGGCCCCAAGGAATTTGTGCAACAACCTGTTGCACAAATTCACGATCCGAATAAGTTTCCGCATATTTGGCCATATACTTCAAATTGCGCACGGAATATCCTTTACTTTTCGGAAAAGCCATCCGGATATCGGCCGCCAAATTATCAATGAATTTATTTCCCCAAGACTTATGCCTGTTGATGATGCAGCCGATATCATAATAAAGCAGCAATAATTCAGTATTCACATGGACAGTTGCTCGATATTGCGCATCCGTAATTTCCCGCTTTATGCTGTCGACCACGGATAGATATTCCGACGAATTCATCAACATGCACTTCACCTTCCTTTCAGTATGCTCCTATCTATTTCTTCGAGAAAAGCTGTTCCTTTCTTGCCTTTTCATTTTATTACAGAAAGCGACGAGAGGCAACGTCTTATAAAGAAACACGCTCCCGTTTCTTCTTTTGATTTACAAATTTTTTGAAACTTTATATAATGAAAGCGCAAACTTCATTTTTTATCATTTATTTCAAAAAGGAGTCTCCTATGTGGAACACAAAAATCACAAAACTTTTGGACATTGACTATCCGATTATCCAGGGCGCGATGGCTTACATCTCCGATGCGGCGCTCGTTTCCTCCGTCTGCGCGGCGGGCGGCACCGGTGTGCTTGCGACGGGACGCGTCGAGATTGATTACATCCGCGAGCAGATTCGTGCCGTGAAAGACGCGACGAAAAAATCTTTCGGCGTCAATCTCATGCTCCAATCGCCGAATAAGGACGACGTCGCGCAGCTTTGCATCGATGAAAAAGTGCCGTTCGTCACGGTCGGCGCGGGCAATCCGCTTCCCTTCATCGAGCCGCTCCAGGCGCACGGAATCAAGGTCATTCCCGTCGTCCCGAATGTGAAACTCGCCAAGCGCGTGCAGGAAAAAGGCGCGGACGCCATTGTCATCGAAGGCATGGAAGCCGGCGGGCATGACGGGAAACTGACGGTCATGGCGCTCATGGAAAATGTCATCCCGGAAATGGAAATCCCGGTCATCGCAGCCGGCGGCATTGCGGACGGTCGCGCCATTGCGGCCGCGCTCGTCATGGGCGCGTCGGGCGTCCAGATCGGATCTCGTTTCCTTCTCTCGGACGATTGCCACATTCTCCCCGTCATCAAGGACGCAATCATCAACGCGGTCGACACCGATTCCGTCGTGACGGGTTTCACGACGAAAGACACCGTCCGCGGCCTCCGCAACGCGTGGAGCGATAAATTCCTCGAAATGGAACGCACGGGCGCGACGCAGGAAGAGCTGAACCAAGCGGCCATCGGCACGACGTACAAAGCACTGGCGGAAGGCGATCTGGAAAACGGTTTCGTCCTCGTCGGCATGTCCCTCCACCGCCTCACGAAGAGACAGAGCACAAAAGAAATCATGGAAGAGCTCGTCTCGGAAACAGAATCCCGCCTCGCCGGAGCGGCAGGAT
>CAVEYT010000019.1:0-14258 GCA_963619995.1 Acutalibacteraceae bacterium
GTTTTCAAAGAACCAAGTGCCGCTTCGTGCGACGTGTGATAGTCTATCACATTGAGATTCCTTTGTCAAATACTTTTTTGTGATTTTTCAAAAAAACTTCTCTTTCAGTCGCAAAGCCGCTCCCTGCGGATTTTTTGCACTCATAATGGCGGAGACGACGGCGATGCCGGCAATCCCGCTGCCCTCTAATTCCTCCATATTTCCCTCGCCAATCCCACCGATGGCAACGACGGGGATGCGGACGGCCTCACAAATTTCTTTTAACATCTTTATAGAAACGGTTTCTGCATCCGGCTTGGTAGCTGTCGGAAAAACAGCGCCGACGCCCAAGTAATCCGCGCCGTCTCGCTCCGCCTGTTTCGCTTCTTCGACGGTATGCGCCGATACGCCCAGGATTTTATCTGCGGGAAGCCATTTTCGCGCTACCGCCGCCGGCAAATCGGATTGGCCGATGTGGAGACCGGCCGCATCCGCCGCCAGGCAAATATCCAGCCGATCATTGATGATGAGCGGCACGTGCGCCGCATCGGTCAGCTTTTTCAAAAGACACGCACGCTCAAAAAATGTCCTCGAGTCTGCCGTCTTTTCGCGGAGCTGGACCATGGTGACACCGCCCGAAAGTGCCGCTTTGACAATGCCCGGGACCGCTGCCCCCGCGCCGGGATCGGTCACCAGATACAGCGCCGGATCAAATCTCCCACGCATCGTATTTCGCTCCTTTAGCAAGCATGTCCGGCGTCATATTTCCGGCCGCATCCAAGAGCGCATTTCGGAAACTTCCGAGCCCGACGGCACCGGCCGCTTTTTCGGCGACGTCCCCGCAAAGGCCCATGAAAATCATCCCGGCAGATGCGGCTTGCCACATGTTTCCCGGATTGGCACCGCAAAAGGCGCCCAGCACGGACGTTTCCATACATCCTGTCCCCGTGATGCGACTCATACGCGGGCAACCGTTTCGGACAGCGGCGACGCGCCGCCCATCGGTCACGATATCCACCGCGCCGCTCACGGCCGTCACACAGTGATAAGTTTCGGAAACGCTTCGCGCCAAGGCCACGGTATCGGCATTCGCATCTTCCGCTGCGGCATCGACGCCTTTTGTATGTGCATCTTTCCCGGAAACGGCAGCGATTTCGGAAACATTGCCCCGGATCACCGCAATTTTAATTTCCGCCAAAATTTTTTTCACCGTTTCCTCGCGAAGCGGCGTCGCCCCACAACCGACGGGATCCAAAACGACCGGAATCCCCCGCGCATTCGCTGCCCGACCGGCCAATAGCATCGCCTCGACCGTCCGCGCATTCAACGTACCGATATTGAGCACCAATGCCTGCGCGATACCGCACATATCGGCGACTTCCGCCGGATCGTCGGCCATGACGGGAGACGCGCCGACCGCCAACGTCATATTGGCGCAATCATTCACCGTCACATAATTCGTGATGTGATGCACGAGCGGACAAGTCTCTTGCACACGCGAAAGACAAGCCGCCAAATCAATTGTTTCCCGGATGGTTTCTTTGTTCATTTTCGTATTTCTCCGCCAAATCATAATATTCTTTCGATTTTTCCATGTCCTTTTCGATGTATATCCCTTCCGCACACAAATAGCCCAAGACGCGGCACGCTTTCGCATTCCCCGCATCGGCAGCGCGCTGAAGAAGCGACAGTCCCTGCGTCACATTTTTCGCCGTGCCGCTCCCGTCCAGATACATTTGCGCGGCATACGCCATCGAATCGGCATCGCCGCCCTCCGCCCCGGCCAGGAAATAATCCAGCGCTTCCTTCCGGTATTCAGCCCCACGCATACAAGAAATCAAACCGAGCTGCGTGTAAGCGGGTACGAAACCGCCTTCGGCCGCCGCATGAAACCAATCAATCGCACACGCTTTCGCTGTCTCATCCCGATAAATATCCGGCAAAATCATCATGCCCGCTTCATACGCCGCTTCCGCCGAGCCCAATGTGTATCCCTGGTCAAACCAAGAAAATGCTTCGTCGTAATCTCGCGCCCGGCCGATAGCTTTCAGACACATCCGCCCCAAATACAGGCAAGCCTCCGCACTGCCGCGCCCGGCCAATGTCTGCAGACAGGCTTCGGCCGCCGGATTCCGCTCCTCGTAGAAATGCTGCGCCAGCCGCATCAAATCCCGCGCCGCCTTGCTGCTTCCTTTCAGCACCGCCGCCGTCAGATATTCCTGTGCCTTTTCATAATTCCGTATGGCCAAATAATTTTTTCCCATATTGTAAAGCTGGGCCACCGATGTTGTTTCCTGCAAATTCATTCCCTCCTCTCGCATCGTCAAAACCGCGTGAATTTTATTCCTATTTTACCACACAAAAAAGCTCCCCGCAGGGAGCCTATTCGCGTCACTCGATTTATTTGTTCTTTTCCAGAAACGCTTTCACGTCCCCGTAGCTGACGAAACCGATGAATTGATCCTTCGGCGCACCGTCTTGGAAATAAATGACCGTCGGCACCGTATCAATCCGGAAACGCTCTGCCAGCTCTTTGTCTTCATCAATATTGATGCCGTAAAACGGAAGCGACTCCTCTTCCACAGCCGCTTTGGCCATGACCGGCTCCAGGCGACGGCAATACCCGCACCAAGGCGCCCCGAATGCCACGACCGCCGCGCCTTTCGCAATGGCTTTTTCAAATACGTCCGTCCCGGTGATTCTTTCAATTTCCATGAAAATTCCTCCCTCCTATACTACCGATTGTGGAAACAGGTTTCTCAATCCCGTTTCCTTCCTTTCTGCCTTGATTATATTCGGTATATCGAAATTTGTCAATGTGCTATCAAAGTTCCAACTCGCCGCCGATAGGGACGACACAAGCCGAGATACCGGACGCTTCGCAAAGAGCGGCAAATGTTTTCGGGTCCTGTGCAATGACGGGCCAAGTGTTGTAGTGAATCGGCACGACGTGAGAGGCGCCCAAAAGTTTTGCGGCCGCCGCGGCATCTTCCGGTCCCATCGTGTAGTTATCGCCAATCGGAAGAATCGCGTAATCAATCGCCGCTTTTTGACCGATCAAAGCCATATCGCCGAAAAGTCCCGTGTCGCCGGAGTAATACACGACAGGCCCGTCCTTGAATTGAATCAAAAAACCGCAAGCCGCACCGCCCGCGACGCCCGAGCTGTGAAGTGCCTGCGTCATCGTGACTTTGCCGAAAGAAAGCGTCGCCGTGCCGCCGATATTCATGGGATATGCCTTCGGCGCGCGCTCGAAAAGTCCCAGCACTTCCGGAATGGCGACGACAGCCGCGCCCGTGCGTGCCGCAATCTCCGCCGCGTCTCCGAAATGGTCGCTATGCGCGTGCGAAAGTAAAATATAATCGCAGCGAACATCTTCGGGACGAATCGACGCGCCGGCGTTTCCGGAAAGAAACGGATCGAACAGCAGCCGTTCCTTTCCGGTATCCATCAAAAACGCCGCATGCCCATAATACTCCAGTTTCATTTTCATTTCCTCCTTTGCAATCAAAACCAAAACTCTGTTCTTACCTTCTGTTTCCTGTTTTCTTGATTATAACACAAATTTATCTTTCCCTCGTTTCCCCGTCAAAATTGCAACAAAAAAATCTCGCAAACATATTTCGTCTGCGAGATTTTTATTTGGTGCCGGAGGTGGGACTTGAACCCACACGATGTTGCCACCGCCAGATTTTGAGTCTGGTGCGTCTGCCATTCCGCCACTCCGGCATGAATCGGCGTATAAGAATATATCATGAAACCCGTGCAGTGTCAATCATTTTCCGCCGATTTCAAAATTTTTTCCGTTTCCGCAAGGCGCGCGCTGTCGGTCTGCGTCCAAATGAGCGGCGTGAGCGTCGGGTAGCCGCGGAAGACCCAGTACGTGTCTTCTTCGGGATTTTCCGTCGGGATGGCTTTGCCGGAAATCCAGTAGCCCATGCGGTCGGAGGGATCTTTGAGCGCGCGGATGGCATTTTCGTAATGTTGCAAGCCTTGGCGGACGACTTTGGTTTCCGAAAGCGACAGATGATCGCCGCGCGGGATATTCAAATTGAGCAGTCCTTTCCAATGATTTTGCAGGAAATACAAACGAATGACTTCGGCGGCAAGCGTCGTCGCCTGTTTCAAAAGTGTTTCGTCTTTGGCGTCTTCCACGGAGACGGCGATACCCGGAATATCTTGGTAAATGCCTTCCAAAATCCCGGCGACGGTGCCGCTGTAGAGGCAATCGGTACCGACATTGAAACCGTTGTTCGCGCCGGAGACGATAAGGTCCGGCACGTCGTCTTTCAAATAATATTCGAGCGCAATTTTTCCGCAATCGGCCGTGGTGCCGGTGACGGTGAGGACGTCCGTATTCTCCGCGAAGGGCTCCCGTTTCCACATACGCAAATATTCGTGGAGCGAGAGCGAGCTTGCACAGGAGCTGCGCGGGCGATGGGGGCAGATGACGGTCACGCGGGCAAAGGTCGCCAATTCTTTTGCCATGGCGCGAATGCCGACCGCTTCGTACCCGTCGTCGTTGGTGAGAAAAATGTGCGGCTTATCCATGCGTTTCTTCCTTCCGCGTCAAAGAGGCGTCCTGAAATTGCAGGCTTCTCGTGTGAATGGTGTGCACCCATCCTTTTTTGTGCCGATCCAGGAAACCGAGGAAGGTAACCGGAATCCACGAATACATGAAAACGGGATACAGGAGCCAGTAGAACCAAATTTTGGCCGGCACTTTGATCTGGACGAGCACGATGAGCGGCAAAATGTATTGCAGAAAGGTGATGATGAACCAGAATTGATGCGGCAGCAGCCGGTCGTTGTAGAGAATGACGGTGAAGCACGGGTGGAAAATATTGATGTACGTCATGACGGCGTAGAAGGTCGAAAGGAGAAGGAAATAATTTTGCGAAAGCTGAATGATGCCGTCCAAAATCATGATGTTTCTCTGGCGGATGCCTTCTTTCAAAAGGCGCGGAATGTATCGACCCGCGCAGTCGAATTGTCCCTGTGCCCAGCGTTTCCTCTGGCGCCACGAGGCCATGAAGGTGAGCGGTTTCTCGTCGTAAATGATGGCGTCATGCACCCAGCACGTCCGGATGCCGTAGGTGAGGCATTTCATGGAAAATTCCATGTCTTCGGTGAGGCATTCGCAGCCCCAGCCGTATTTCTCGATGATATCGGAGGCGATGCACATGCCCGTGCCGCCCAGCGCCGTGGAAAGGCCCAAATTGTATTTCCCTAGATGCCAGAGGTGATTGATCGTCCAAAACGCAATCGCAAAGGTGCCGGACACCCATGTGTCGGTCGGATTTTTGGCAGACAAATACCCCTGCAGGACTTTCTGTCCCTTGCAGAGGCGACTGTTCATTTCTGTCAAAAAATCGAGATGCACCAGGTTGTCCGCATCAAAGACGCAGAAGGCATCGTAATGTTTTTGCAGCGCAAAGATTTTGGGAAACACCCAATCCATCGCGTAGCCCTTGCCCACGAGTTCTTGATTGAAACGCTCGAAAACGTAAGCGCCGTGCTCTTTGGCCAGCGCCGCCGTACCGTCCGTGCAGTTGTCCGCAATCACGTAAATGTCGTAGAGCTCATCCGGATATTTCAACTGTTTCAAATTGTCCAAAAGCGCGCCCAAGACGGCTTCTTCATTGTGCGCGGGAATGACGACGGCAAATTTGTGCTGCGGCGTCAAGATTTTCTTCTCTTTCGGATGCCAGGTCCCGCACACGGCGAGCAGCATATAGTAGATGGTGAAAAACGCCACCACCCACTGGATGGGAATCATCAAATAGTCCAAAGGGGTATTCATGCCAGGTGTCACTCCGCGTCTTCGGTTTCCTCATCCATATAGCGACGCATCGCTTTTTTCCGTCTCCGCCGCTCCATTTTGCGTTTGTTTTGGTACGTATTCAAAATTCCGAACACGATGAAAGAAAAGCAGAGCGCGGCAAACCAGATGGGCCAATGGATGAATGTGGGCACGATGAAAACGAGAAGCGCTACGCCCAAGGCTTCGATGTGGAGCTGATCGGCCGTCGCGCCTTTATTCGTCGGATAGTGAATTTCGCTCACCATGAGATAGGCCACCAGCAGCACCAAAAGCAGCGTCACGACCGGCCAGAGTTTCATGCCGGAGAGCATATATCCCGCCGTAATCATGCCGGTCATCGGGCAGGGGAGCCCCTCGAAGTAGCCGTGCACTTCATCGCTCTTCACATTGAAACGGGCGAGACGAAACGCGCAGGAAACGGCCAAAAGCGAGCAGGCAATCATGCCGATGAGACCCAATTCGCGCAGTTCGGAAGCATACAAAAGCGCCCCCGGAGCAATGCCGAAGGAAATATCGTCGCACATGGAGTCGAGCTCGACGCCCAAAGGCCCCGTCGTATGGAGGGCTCTGGCGATGCGCCCGTCCAGAAAATCGGCCACCATCGACACCAGAATGCAGACCGCCGCATAATCATACGCGCCCTCTATCGTCATCAAAATCGACAATGCGCCGAAAAATCCGTTTGTCGCCGTCGCAGCGTTGGCCGCCCATGATTTGTTCACTTTTACTTCAGCCTCCCTATCACACTCGTCCCACCGGTGACCTTATCACCTTTTTTGACGAAAATTTCGACATCGCCCGGCACATACAGCTCCGTGCAGGAACCGAATTTAATCATCCCGTAAAGTTCGCCTTTCCCAATTTCCTCGCCGAGCCGACTCCACAGCACGACGCGCCGCGCCAAAAGTCCCGCAATCTGCACGACCAAAATCTGCCGATGTTTCCCGGCGATCCCTATCGCGCCGCGTTCATTTTCATAGCCGACGCTCGATTCGTACGCCGGACGGAAGCGCCCCTGCGTGTAGGACATAAAGGAAATTTTCCCCGCCATCGGTGCGCGATTCGTATGCACATTGAAAACGGAGAGGAAAATCGTCACGCGATGGCATTTCTCGCCCAGAAACGAATCTTCGGTGACGCCTTCCGCCACATCCATGACCGTCCCGTCCGCCGGGGATACCAGAATATCTTCACCTTCCGGAATCTCGCGCTTGGGGCAACGAAAAAAATATGCGAAATAAAGTCCCAACACAAAAGGAACAATCGCCGCATGCGGATGGCCGAAATACGCCAAGCCTCCCGTCAGGACCGCACACACCGCCAAGAAAGGATAACTTTCATGCAGAATGTAGGGCTTTGTATTGGGATTTCTGACGATTTCCTCCGCCGTGTTCAAATTGTTCCTCCTAAGATTTGATTCGTTTTTTTTAATTTTACAGGTTCTTATTTTCTTTTTGCTTTTTTCCATTGCTTGACGGCGCGCATGTATTTCGGGAGCGCCATCATGCGGCCGATGCGCGACGGTTGCTGCCAGAGGCGATACGCCCATTCGAGGCGATGCTGCTGCATCCAGAGCGGTGCGCGTTGCAAATTTCCGGCCATGATGTCGAAAACGCCGCCGACGCCCATCGACAAGACACCGGGCAATTCTTCTTTGTGCTGCGAAAGCCAGAGCTCCTGCTTGGGGACGCCCATGCCGACCAAAAGAATTTTCGCCCCGGCCGCGCGAATGTCCTGCAAAATTTTCCGCTCTTCGGCCTCGTCAAAGAAGCCGTCATGCGTGCCTGCAATGGGAAATCCCGGATGCGCCGCCGCAAAATTCTCCGCTGCCGTCTTTGCCACGCCCGGTGCGCCGCCCAAAAAGTAGACCGGCCAATGTTTCTCCGCCGCCTCCGTCAAAAGTCGCTTCGACAAATCGGCGCCGGTGACTCTTTCCGGAAACGGCGTCCCCAAGACGTCGCCCGCCCAGAGAATCCCCGCACCGTCCGGCACGACCAAATCCGCTTCGGAAAGGCAACGGAAAAGTCCTTCGTGGCGCCCGGCCAGCATCAGCATTTCCGCATTCGCCGTCAAGACAATGTGCGACTTTCCCGTTTCCACCATCTCCTCGCAATAGGAAACGGCTTCTTGCATCGTAATCGCCGCAATCTTGACATCCAAGACTTCATACGCTTGCTTGACTTGCTCGATCATTTGGCGCTGTAATTCGGTGCTTCTTTCGTAATGCTGACATCGTGCGGATGGCTTTCGCGAAGACCGGCCCCCGTGATCTGGATGAATTGCGTCTTTTCAATCATATCGCGAATCGTCGGCGCGCCGCAATACCCCATGGACGCGCGAAGCCCGCCGATCAGCTGGAAAATGACATCGGAGACATGGCCGCGATACGGAATCTGCCCCTCGATGCCCTCCGGCACCAGTTTCTTGGAATCCTGCTGGAAATAGCGATCTTTGGAGCCCGCATTCATCGCGCCCAAAGAGCCCATCCCGCGGTAAGATTTATACGTCTTGCCCTGATAAATAATCGTCTCGCCCGGGCTTTCCTCCGTCCCGGCCAAAAGATTCCCCAGCATGACCGTGGAGGCGCCGGCGCCAATCGCTTTCGCAATGTCGCCGGAATATTGAATCCCACCGTCCGCGATGATAGGAATCCCGCGTTTCTCCGCCGCACGGGCGCATTCGTAAATCGCCGTAATCTGCGGCACGCCGATCCCCGCGATGACGCGCGTCGTACAAATGGAGCCCGGTCCGATCCCGACCTTCACCGCGCTGACGCCCGCATCAATCAGAGCTTCCGTCGCCGCCGGCGTCGCGACATTCCCCGCGATCAGCTGCATATGCGGAAACGCTTCGCGCAGATGACGAATCGTGCGGAGCACCCCTTCGCTGTGGCCGTGCGCCGTATCAATGACAATCACATCGGCTCTCGCAGCCAAGAGCGCTTCCGTCCGCTCGATGACATTCGCCGTCGCGCCGACCGCTGCCGCCACCAAGAGACGCCCGTCGCTGTCCTTCGCCGAGTTCGGATATTTCCGCATCTTTTCGATATCTTTAATGGTAACGAGCCCTTTGAGATAGCCGTTCTCATCGACGAGCGGAAGTTTCTCGATGCGATGGTCTTGAAGCACCCGTTTCGCTTCGGGGAGCGTCGTGTTTTCCGGCGCCGTGATGAGGCCTTCCTTCGTCATGATTTCCTTGATCGGCTTGTCCAAATCCGTCTCGAAGCGCATATCGCGATTCGTGATGATCCCGACCAGTTTCCCGTCCACCGTGACCGGCACGCCGGAAATGTGGTATTTATTCATCAAATCATCCGCATCGGAGAGAAGATTGTCCGGTCCCAAAGAAATCGGATCGACGATGACGCCGTGCTCCGAACGCTTGACCTTGTCGACCTCTTTGCACTGCTCGTCGATGCTCATATTCTTGTGAATGACGCCGATGCCACCCTCGCGCGCAATCGCAATCGCCATCTCCGACTCCGTGACCGTATCCATCCCCGCCGACATCACCGGGATATTCAGCTTAATTTCATTCGTCAGCATCGTCGACACATCGACCTCATTCGGCAGCACCTCCGAATGTGCCGGAATGAGCAATACGTCATCAAAAGTCAATCCCTGCTTTCCGAATTTGTCTTCCCTCATCACAAACCTCCGTTCTTTTGGAAACTCCGATACGCTTATTTTTGATTCTACTAGGGAAGCGCTGATTAAATCGTTATCTTATTTTGCGATAAGCATAATTATGCAAGACAAGGAAAAGGGCGACGAGAATAGCGAGCTATTTAAGGAGTCCTTTGACGCAGTATTGCATAATTATGCCGCAAAAGAAGATTCTTCGATTTAATCAGTGGTTCCCTAGCCCCACCGAAATTGGAAACGGAAGCCAATGCACTGTCCGTTTCTGCCGTACCCCATGGGGAATTAAATTAATTTATTATATCATCTTGGATTTTCATATTCAACCGCATAGATGAAATAAAATCATCCTATTTCGAGAAACTTTTTCCTTAATGATAAATTCGCTCGAAAAATTTCCCGCCGAAGCGGAGCGACAATTCTTTTTTGCAATCGAAACCGGCGGACACTTCGCGCCGGGCCGCACGCCTGGCCTCTTCCAGAATCGGTAAATCGCGGATGATGTCCGCCGCGTGCAAGTCGGGAAGCCCGTGCTGATGATAGCCGAAAAATTCCCCGCTGCCGCGCAAGAGCAAATCTTTTTCCGACAGCAAAAATCCGTCCGACACCTCGCACATCACCGAAAGCCGCGTCTGCGTCTGCTCGCTCCTGTTTTCCGTATACAAAATGCAATACGACTGCGCCGCGCCGCGCCCCACGCGCCCGCGAAGCTGATGAAGCTGCGAGAGCCCGAAACGATCCGCGCCGTACACGAACATGATCGTCGCATTCGGCACATTCACGCCGACCTCAATCACGCTCGTCGCCGCCAGAAGCGAAATCTCCCCGCGTGAAAAGCGCTCCATCACATCCTGCTTTTCCTTGTCCTTCATCCGGCCGTGCACCAGCCCGCACCGTTTCTCCGGAAACCGGCGACACAATTCTTCGTACACCTTCGTCGCCGCCGCCAAATCTTGCTTTTCGCTTTCCTCGACGAGCGGGCAGACCACGTAGACCTGATGCCCCGCGTCCATTTCCTTTCCGAGGAAACGCAACACGCGCTCCCGCATATCCGGCCCCACCGCATACGTTTTCACCGGATGACGACCCGGCGGCATGCCGCGAATCGCCGATACATCCAAATCGCCGTACACCGAGAGCGCCATCGTCCGCGGAATCGGCGTCGCCGTCATGACGAGAGTGTGCGGCGCCGTCCCCTTCGTTTCCAAAGCTTCCCGCTGCCGCACCCCAAAACGATGCTGCTCGTCCGTCACCACCAGCCCCAAATGCGCGAAGACCACGGAATCTTCGATCAAAGCGTGCGTCCCAATCAAAAGATCCGGCTCGCCCGCCGCCAAATCTTGCAAAATTTGCGCCCGCTCCGCCCCCTTCGTCGCGCCCGTCAAAATGCCCACGCGAATCGGCAGATTTTTATAAAATTCGCAAAACGTCTTGTAATGCTGCCGCGCCAAGACCTCCGTCGGCACCATGAGCGCGGACTGGAAACCGTTTTCCGTCATCTTGGCAATCGCCAGCGCCGCCACCGCCGTCTTCCCGCTGCCGACGTCCCCCTGGACGAGCCGCTGCATCGGCGAAAGCCCCTCCATATCGTCCTCGATATCGCGAAACGCCCGCGCCTGATCCGGCGTCAGTGTGAAAGGAAACGCGCGCCGCACCCGCTCCACCAGCTCACCGGATGGGCTGCATTTGATGCCGTGCCGCCCCGCTTCCCGTTTCTTTCTGAGCAGAAATATCCCCGCCTGCATGAAAAACAATTCTTCAAACGCGATACGTCGCCGCGCCGCCTGCCGCTCCCCCCAATCCTTCGGGAAATGCATCCGCTCATACGCCTCGCGCCGCCCCATGAGACGATTCTCAATCAAAACGCGCGGCGGCAAATTTTCCGACAAATCCTCGACGCCCGCGAGCGCCGCTTTCACCGTTTCCTGCATCCGCGAAAGCGAAAGCCCCTCCGTCAGCGGATAAATGGGCACCAACTTGCTGAAATTCGAAAGCTCCTCCGGCCGGACGTGCTCGACATCCGCATTGGAAATCTGACATTTCCCGTATTGATACTCCAGATGCCCGTACGCCAAAATCCAATCCCCCTGCCGAAATTCCGCGCGCCGCCAAGGCTGATTGAAATACACGAGCACTGCGACGCCCCGCCCGTCCGAAATCGTCACCTGCAAAATAGACATATGCGCTCGCGGATGGATCTCCCGCACGCCAAAGACCTGCCCATGCACCGCCGCGTCCGAGTCCAAAGGCAATGCGTCCATCGGCGCGACGCGCGACCAATCCTGATATTTCCTCGGGAAACAGGAAAGCAAATCGGCGACCGTAAAAATCCCCAGCCGCGCGAATTTATCCGCCATTTTCACCCCGACGCCCCTGATTGCCGTCACCTTATCCGCCAATTTCAATTCTCTCACCTCCGATCAATGAAACCGTTGTCCGTTTACCGTTTACCGTTCTTCCTTTTCATTTTTCATTTTTCATTTTCTCTTATTCTATCATATTTAACACAAAAGCCCGCAAGATTTCTCCTGCGAGCTTTCTTTCAATCCGCCTTAAAACGGATGCATGGCGTCGTAAAGTTTCGTCACGCTTCCATCCGAATTCACGCGAAAAATATATCGACCGAATGTTTCCACCAGATAACGCGTGCCTTCTGCCGCGCCCGGCTCTGTCACCGTTATCTCGTAGTAACGATGCTCGCCCTCCGGCAATCCGGAATCGGGAGCCGATTCTGTCAAAACGATGTCATAATAGCGCCGGTCCGCTCCTTGCAGCGACTCTTCCCAGAAAATCTCCGCTTTCAGGAAAACTTTCGCCACATCCGCCGTCATTTCTTTTTCCGCATTCGTTTCGGCAAGCACATACCGGCCATCCGGCGGCGGCATTAAAATTCCGCTCTTCACGATGGCCGCGCCGTCATGCGTATCAAAAGAAATCGCAAGCCCCGGCGTCCCCAGCGTGAACGAATCGCCCAAAAGCGTGCCCATTTCTCCTTCATACGTCGCACCAATCGGGAGTTTTTCATCGGAAACGGAAATCGGATAGACGGCCCCCTTCTCATAGGACGCGGCATTTTGGAAACCCAAATATTCCGCGCTGCCGATGACAAAATTTCTGACAAGCGTCCCATCCGCCGCTTCCTCCGCTTCCAATTTCCCGCTCACCCGAAGCGCGGGATCATACGGCGGGTCGGCGTAGCGAATCACCGCCTCGGCAAAATCGCCGCGCGGCGTGTGATACACCCAGATATTTCCCGTGCGCCCGTCCGCCGCGTCCGAAAGCGCATACCGATCCGCCGCCTCCGCGCCGAAAACACCTGCCGCCAAGACGGCGACGACCAATAGCACCTTCCCCATCCGTTTCATCCAAAACGCCTCCTCTCCAAAATTTCGTTTCCTAAAATTTCCCTCATCTTACCACATTTCGCCGCCGCGGTCACACCCTTTCGCAAATTTTTTTCCGCCCGTTTCCAAAAATCCGTCCCGCGACGCCTTTTCCTTGCCACTTGGCGGAATTTATGATATAGTATCTACGTTGCGAATCAAGATACGTATAAGGAGGTGTGGCAGATGGCCAATTATTGTGAAGCTTGTGGGAAAAAGACCGCTACCGGTATGAATGTATCCCATTCACACTTGAAGACGAAAAGAACCTGGAAACCGAATATCCAAAGAGTGCGCGTCATCGTCGACGGCGAAACGAAAAAAATGAATGTTTGCACTCGTTGCCTTCGTTCCGGGAAAGTCACCCGCGCATAAAATCAAGCACAAAGAGCCGACGCAAGTCGGCTTTTTTGTATGAGAAGAGGAAACTATGAATTTCACGCTCATCTGTCCGAATTGCGGGACGCGCCTCACGCTTTTCGACAGCCAAATCAAAGCGAAAAAAGGCGCGGTCCGCTGCACGCGCTGCGGCAATCGGGTGCGCTACGATTTGACGAAACCGGGCGCCGGGCAGGCGGGATTTTGGCCGGAAACGGCCGTCCCCTTCAAGCCGGGCGCGCAGAATCGCTTTCTGTCCATTGCCAAAGCGCAGAAAAACAATCCGGACTTCAAAGGATTCTCCGCGATGCCCGCGCCGGAGACGACCGAAGCCCCGCGCATCCCGCCGGCTTTTTCCCGCGAGCAAAACTCGTTTCAGAAATTTGATTTGAAAACAGGCCAAGTGCTCCCAACGGAGAAAACGCCCGCGAAAGCCCCGTCGTCACCCATTTCGGAAACCAAAACAAAAACGCCGCCACCCGCCTCGACCAAAATTTCCCATCCGCCAAAGGAAAAACCAAACTCGACTGCTCCCGGCAGACGGAAAAAGACAAAACAAATGAAATCGGCGCTTCCGAAGATTCCAAAATCGACCGGAACGCCCGTCGCAGTTCAAAACAAACAAAGTTTCCTCGCTCGGCTTGGTCAGCTCTTTCGGAAATTCTTTCGGTGAGTACGACTTTTGGCCTCAGACGCAAGATAGCCGGGAGCTTGGAGCCGGGAGCCGGGAGCGGCGTGCTCGGCTTTTTTGTCAGGCGCAAGATAGTTATTAGCTATTAGCTTTTAGCTGTTAGTTTTGGGCGTCTCATAGAGATCGAGACGTCAGATGTCAGACGTCAGACATCAGACGATGCTTTGCTTTAATTTTCACATCCTGCTTCTTGCTCTTGCAAGAAAGAATTGAGATTTGAGATTTGAGAATTGAGCGCAGGTGTCGCTTCGCGACATTTTTATAATGCGGCCGAAGGCCGCATTTTTTATGTCGCGAAGCAACTCCTCTCGCAAACGAGCGAAGCGATGTTTGCTTTTTACTCGCTCTATGTTTATACATCG
>CAVEYT010000020.1:0-13203 GCA_963619995.1 Acutalibacteraceae bacterium
GCCGCGCTTCGAGGCGCGGACCTTTGTGCCCGAAGTGATTTACGAACATAGAGTCAGGTATAAACATCACATTATTCATCTATGCGGCCCAAATTTTCTACGTTTTTTCACAGCCGCAAAAGAAAAAACGAAAATCAATTCTTTCTAGTAAGAACCGGAATCACCATGAGCCATTCCCGGCGAAGAAAGGTCTGACGCCTGACGTCTGACCATCTATGTCTTCGCTGCAATGAGACACAAAAAAGCCAATCATAGCCATGTGACACGTCTGATGTCTGACGTCTGATCGTCTGACGTCTTGACCTCTATGTGACGCGCTCCCGGCTCCCGGCTATTTTGCGCCTGAGAAGAAAAGCCAATCATAGCCATGTGACACGTCTGATGTCTGACGTCTGATCGTCTGACGTCTTGACCTCTATGTGACGCGCTCCCGGCTCCCGGCTATTTTGCGCCTGAGAAGAAAAGCCAATCATAGCCATGTGACACGTCTGATGTCTGACGTCTGATCGTCTGACGTCTTGACCTCTATGTGACGCGCTCCAGGCTCCAAGCTCCAAGCTCCCCGCTATTTTGCGCCTGAGAAGAAAAGCCAATCAGCTCTCCCGGCATAATATACGTTTCTTCTTGCACGTTTCCTATAAAGTAGAGTACAATAAGACGATTGCTACAAGAAATTTCCGTTTCGCAAGGAGGTCATGATGACATTTCAGCAAATCATTCTTTCATTGCAAAAATTTTGGTCGGCGCGCGGCTGTATTTTGGAGCAGCCGTATGACACCGAAAAGGGCGCGGGGACGATGAATCCCGCGACTTTTTTGCGCACGTTGGGGCCGGAGCCTTGGAATGTGGCGTATGTAGAGCCGTCGCGGCGGCCGGATGACGGGCGGTACGGGGACAATCCGAATCGTCTCTATCAGCATCATCAATTTCAAGTCATTATGAAGCCGTCTCCCGATACGATTCAGGAAATGTATCTGGACAGCTTGAAGGAGCTGGGCATCGATCCGGCGGAGCATGACATTCGTTTCGTCGAGGACAATTGGGAATCGCCCACGCTCGGCGCTTGGGGGATCGGCTGGGAAGTGTGGCTCGACGGGATGGAAATCACGCAGTTCACGTATTTCCAGCAGGTCGGCGGCATCGAGGAGCATCCCGTTTCCGTCGAAATCACGTACGGGCTGGAACGCATCGCGATGTACATCCAGGAGAAGGACAATGTGTACGACCTCGTCTGGACGGACGGCGTGACATACGGCGATATTTGGCACCAGAATGAATACGAGCAGTCGTGCTACAGCTATGATTTGTCCGATCATGACATGCTTTTCAAGCTCTTTGATATGTACGAAAAAGAGGCGAAGCGCGTGATTGGCCTCGGCTATGTGCTCCCGGCGTATGATTATGTGTTGAAATGTTCGCACACGTTTAATCTGCTGGATGCGGCGGGCGCGATTTCTCTGGCCGAACGGACGGAATACATCGGGCGCGTGCGGAGTCTGGCGCGTCTTTGCGCGAAAGCGTATTTGGAGAAACGGGAGGAGCTGGGCTTCCCCATGTTGAAGGAGGCTGCGAAATGAGTCGGGATCTGCTTTTGGAAATCGGGACGGAGGAAATGCCCGCCAATGTCATGCCGGCGGCGGTTTCGCAATTGGAGGCGCTCGCGAAGGAGAAACTTTCGGCGGCGCGTCTTTCGTATGAAAATGTGAAAGTATACGGGACGCCGCGGCGCCTGGCCGTCTTGGTCACGGGCGCGGCGGAGCGGCAGGCGGATGAATCGCTCAAAAAACGCGGGCCGTCTGTTTCCGTCGCTTTTGATGCGGACGGGAAACCGACGCGGGCGGCGGAAGGTTTTGCGCGCGGGCTCGGCATTTCGGCGGACGCATTGGTCCGGGACGGTGAGTACGTCTGGGCCGATGTCGTCAATGTCGGAAAACCGGCGGAAGAGATTTTGCCGGGCGTTTTCACGGAGCTTGTGACGGGGCTGTCTTTCGGGCGCAGTATGCACTGGGGGAGCGAAGAATTTCGTTTCATTCGCCCGATTCGCTGGCTCGTCGCGTTGTGCGGAGAGGATGTCGTGCCGATGGAGATTGCGCACGTCCAAAGCGGTCGTATTTCCCGGGGTCATCGCGTCCTGTCGAAGGGCGATGTGGAAATCAAAGCGCCGGCGGCGTATGTCGAGACCATGCGGGCGGCGTATGTCATCGTCGATCAGGACGAGCGGCGCGAAATGATCCGCAAGGGCCTTTTGGAAAAGGCAGCGGAGCTTTCCGGCGTCGTGCGCCACAATGCCGAGCTTTTGGAAGAAATCAATTACATCGTGGAATATCCGACGGCGCTCTACGGGCGGATTGATGCGGAATTTTTGCAGCTTCCCGTCCCGGCGGTCGTCACGCCGATGCGCGATCACCAGCGGTATTATCCCGTGCAGAAGGAAGACGGTAGTCTGCTTCCGTATTTCCTGACGGTGCGGAACGGCGGCACGCACGCGATTGAAAATGTGCAGGTCGGAAACGAACGCGTGCTCCGGGCGCGGCTCGACGATGCGAAATTTTTCTTTGACAACGACAGAAAGAAATCGCTGGAAGGGCATCGCGAAGATTCCGCGCGCATCAATTACCAAGAAGGCATGGGTACGATGGTGGACAAAGCGGACCGCATCGGGAAACTTTCGGCTTTCTTGGCGGAGGCTCTGCATTTTACGGACGAGGAAACGAAAGACGCTCTCCGCGCGGCCTATCTTTCCAAAGCGGATCTCGCGACGGGTATGGTGACGGAATTCACGGAACTCCAGGGCGAAATGGGGAAAGAATACGCGCTTTTGGACGGGGAGAAACCGGCGGTCGCGCAAGCGATTTTCGAGCAGTATATGCCGCGTTTTGCCGGAGATATTTTGCCGGAAACGCAGGCCGGGCGCGCCGTTTCCCTGGCGGATAAATTGGACAATCTCGCGGCGACATTCCTGCGCGGTCTCATTCCGACCGGCTCGCAGGATCCCTTCGCGCTCCGCCGTCAGACGATTGGCGCCGTGCACATTTTGGCGGACGGAAAGCTGCATCTGGATATTCGCGAAGCGGTGGCAAAGGCGCTCGCGTTGCTTCCGGGCGAGACGGCGGCCAAAGAAAAAGCGGCCGCGCAGATCGAAGACTTTTTCCGTCAGCGCATTCGCGGGATTTTGCTGGAAACGGGCATCGATTACGACATCGTGGACGCCGTCTTGGCCGATCCCATCGATGATATTTATGCGATCTTCCTTCGCGCGGAAAGTCTGAAGAAAAGCGGCGTGAAAGACGATGCGGATTTCCGCGCGGCTGTGACACGCCTCGCGAATATCACAAAAGGAAAAGAAGAAACGGGCGTCAATCCCGCGCTCTTTGCCGAAGAGGCCGAGCGTGAACTTTGGCAAGCGGCCGAAGCGGCGAAAGCTCCGGTCGATGCGGCCTATGCGGCTTACGATTACGCCGCCGCCGTCCCGGCGCTTCAAAAGCTCGTCGCGCCGATCAATGCGTATCTCGACGCCGTCATGGTCATGGCAGACGATCCGGCGGTACGAAAGAATCGTCTCGCGACGCTTTGTGAAGTCTTGTCGCTCTTCCGTCGGTGGGCGGATTTCGGGAAACTGGTGTAAGCAATAAAAAAGGAAGCCGCAAGGCTTCTTTTTTTGTTGTGTTGAAATTGAAAATTGAGGGGAGGATTTGGCGCGATTTTCTTTTGTCGCCGGACGCAAAAAGTTAGCAGTGAGCAATTTTGGCGGCACATCGAGTTGATGGCCGCTCTCCGTGGACCGTGAACCGTGAACCGGGCGTGAGAGACTTTGCTTTTCATGGGATGTGACAGACGGTAAACGGTAAACGGATAACGGATAAAGGCTATCTTGCGCCTGACGCAAAAAAATGAGCAGGCATAAGCTTGTCTTGTATGGGAACGAAATTTTTTGCTCACACAAACAGAAGTTGCACCAATAGCATGTACACGCCCGTCCCCACGACCATGCTCAGCATGAAATTTTTATATCGGAGATGTGTGAGGACGGTGGCGGCAATGCCGAGGAGCTCGGGGGCGCCGTGGTTTCCTGCGAGCCACGAGACGTCTTTGAGGCAATAGATGACGAGGAGCGCGAAGACGGCGGTGGGGAGAGCTTTTCCCAGGTAGCGAATGTAGGGCGAGAGTTCTTTTCCGGGTCGAAAGAGGAGGAAGGGGAGGAAACGGGTCGTCACGCTGGCAGCGGCGCAGATGGCAATCGTGGCGATTTCTTGAGGAAACGTCATTGGAATTCTCCTTTCTGCGCGATGGGACGACGGAAAACCGTGAGAAGAAGCAGGATGACAAGGAGTGCCGGGAGCATAAAGCGGTCGGCACCGAAGAGGAGAAGCGAGCCGATGGCCGCAGCGAATCCAATCGCGGCGGAGTAAGGCTGTTTCTCCTTTTTGAATTGGTCGAGAAAGATGACGACAAACATCGCCGTCATGACGAAATCAAGACCGCGGAGAGGAAGTCCCGTGAGGATATTTCCGATGAGGCCGCCCATGAGCGCGCCGGTGACCCAGTAGAGATAATCGAGGAGGCTGACGAAGAAATAAAACCAGCCGCGGTCGACGTCTTTGGGGATGGTCGCGGTGTAATTCAAAGCAAAAGTTTCATCGCAGAGCCAGTAAATGAGAAACGGTTTCTTCCAGCCGAGACCTTTGTATTTTTCGAGCATGGAAATGCCGTAGAAAAGATGGCGGGCCTGGACGAGGAGAGCGAGGACGGCCGTGCCGACGGGAGAGAAGGGCGCGAGCAAGAGAGAGACGGCGATGAATTCGAGCGAGCCGCCGAAGATGATCATGGCCATGAAAAACGGATACCAGAAAGAGAATCCGGCGACGTGCATGTAGAGGCCGTAGCTGAGGCCGACAAACCAAAATCCCGCGAAGATGGGAAGCGTATACGGAAAGGCTTCGCCAAAAGCGCGGGCGATGGGAGAGGATTTCATAAAATGGGAAAACTCCTTGGAAACAGAAAATCAGCCGTTCTTTTGATGGACGACCATTTGCGGATAGGGAATGTCAATTCCGGCGCGGTCGAGGGCATTTTTAATATCGATGTAGAGGGCGTGGCGCGCGTCGAAATAGGTTTCTCTCGCGACGCCGATGCGGGCGTAGACGGTGATGGCCGAGTCGCCTAAATTCTCCACGTAAATTTTGACGGCATTCGGATCGGTGACGTAGGGACTTTGTGCGATGACTTCGTGCATGA
The DNA here is from genome assembly GCA_963619995.1 of Acutalibacteraceae bacterium. Classification (GTDB taxonomy): domain Bacteria; phylum Bacillota; class Negativicutes; order Veillonellales; family Dialisteraceae; genus UBA1822. Next base: position 5,236 of record CAVEYT010000020.1, read on the forward strand.
GCCGCACGCATTCGGTGAGATTCGTATCGTAGCCGACGCCAATTTGAAATTCGATGTTGCGGATATCCAGCGCGGAGTAATTGACGACGACGGTCGCGGTGGCGGTGCTGTTCGGAATGACGACGAGCTGGTTTCCGAGCGTCAAAAGTTCGGTGTACATGATGCGGATGCTCTTGACGGTGCCGCTGTAGCCGGCCATGGAAACGTAATCGGCGACGCGATACGGATGGAAGAGCAAAATGAAAATGCCGGAGGCGACGTTGCTCGCTTTGTCTTTGAGCGCGAGACCGATGCCGAGCCCGATACCGCCCATCGCGGCCGACAGTGTCGTCGTCGAGACGCCGAGCGTCCCCAGCGCCATCAAAAAGACAATGAGGAGCAGGAGATAGTACACGCTTTCCGTGATGAAGGTAATCGCGGAATGCTCCACATTGGCGCGCGTGAGAATGCGGTGCAAAATTTTCCGAATCCAGCGGCAAATGAAAAAGCCGACGGCACCGATGAGAAGGGCAAAGAGGATCTCGAAGGCATGGGAAACAAATTTCTGTGCGATATTTTCCAACATTTCTTCCGACCAGTGCTTGGCGATGGTTTCTTGTAAATCAGTGGGATTCATAAACGGGCGCTCCTTTTGAAAATATTTGTCTTATTGTAACATGGGAGGAAAAAAAGGGGCAAAAGATTTTTGTTTCTATTCTTTGGCGGCGTTGGTGATAGAAGCTTTCGCAAGATAGAGATGAGGGGCATAGTTTTTATTTTTCTCAGCTTTTATGACATGGATAACGACTAACGTTCTGCCGATAGAGATGAGAAACCGGCTCATCTCTATCAGCACTTTATTTTTCATCATAAATGCCGCAATAGAAAAGAAGCAAAAGAGTCCGGCTCCTCATCTCTCATCTCTGTCTTGCAAAGAGGGGAAAGATTCTGTTTCCAAACGAAAATGAGATATCGTTTCAAAAATAGGAAATTTTGAGTCGATTTTCTCTAAAATGCCTCTATATTCCTCGGAGAGCGCTTTTGTGCTATAATGAAATCAAATCATTGGTCGGTATCGACTTGTTTGACGGAAAGGAGTGGACATGGACGATATGACGAGTTGGTCTGAGGGGAAAATTCTTCCCACCGGACTGGAAAAGGAGATGAAGACGTCGTATATCGATTATGCGATGTCGGTCATCGTGACGCGCGCGTTGCCGGATGTACGAGACGGATTGAAACCGGTGCATCGGCGCATTTTGTACGCGATGCAGGAGGCAGGGATGCTGCCCGGGAAAGCGTACAAGAAATCGGCGCGCATTGTCGGCGACGTGCTGGGGAAATATCATCCGCACGGCGATTCGGCGGTGTATGAATCGGCGGTGCGTATGGCGCAGGATTTCTCGACGCGCTATCCCTTGGTCGACGGGCACGGAAATTTCGGCTCGGTCGACGGCGATTCTCCGGCTGCGATGCGTTACACGGAAATGCGTATGGCCAAGATTACGACGGAAATGCTGCGGGATCTTGATAAAGACACCGTGGATTTCATGCCGAATTACGACGGTTCTTTGCAGGAGCCGGTCGTGCTGCCGTCCCGCATTCCGAATTTGCTGGTGAACGGATCGTACGGGATTGCGGTCGGCATGGCGACGAATGTCCCGCCGCACAATATGGGCGAGGTCGTCGATGCGCTGTGTCATATGATTGATAACCCGGATATCACCGTGGAAGAATTGATGCAGGACATCAAGGGCCCGGATTTCCCGACGGCGGCGCTCATCATGGGCCGCAGCGGGATCGAATCGATGTATCGGACGGGTCGCGGCGGCATGACGGTGCGGGCGCGGACGGAAATCGAAGAAATGGATCGCGGCAAGAGTCGCATCGTCGTGACGGAGCTTCCGTATCAGGTGAATAAAGCGCGTCTCATCGAGAGCATCGCCGACTTGCAACGGCAAAAGGTGCTGGACGGCATCACGGCGCTGCGCGACGAATCGGATCGCGACGGCATGCGGATTGCGATAGAGCTCCGTGCCGACGTTTCCCCGCAAATCATGCTGAACAATCTCTTCAAGCACACGCAGATGCAGACGACATTCGGCGCGATTCTTTTGGCGCTCGTCGACGGGCATCCGCGCGTCCTGACGCTGAAGCAGATTTTGTATTATTATTTGAAACATCAGGAAGAGGTCATCACACGCCGGACGGTCTTTGAGCTGGATAAAGCAAAGGCGAAGGCGCATATTTTGGAAGGCCTCCTCATCGCGCTCGATCATATCGATGAAGTCATTCGCACGATTCGCGAATCGAAGACGGACGAGATTGCGAAGACGGCTTTGATGGAGCGTTTCTCCCTGTCGGAAAAACAGGCGGTCGCCATCTTGGATATGCGCCTGCGCCGTCTGACCGGATTGGAACGCGACAAGATCGAGGAAGATTACAAGGAAGTGAAGGAGCGCATCGCGTATCTGGAAGATTTGCTCTCCTCGCGCGACAAGATCATGGGCGTCATCAAGGAAGAACTGCTGGACGAAAAAGCGCGCTTCGGCGACGCGCGTCGGACGGAAATCACGTTCGATGCGACGGATCTCAATACGCTCGACCTCATTCCGGATGAACCGATGATTGTGACGCTCACGGATCAAAATTACGTGAAACGCATGTCGACGGACACGTACCGGAAACAGGGGAAAGGCGGCGTCGGCGTCGCGGGGATGAAGACGAAGGACGGCGATTTCGTGAAGAAACTCATCACGACTTCGACGCACAATCGGATTCTCTTCTTCACGAACAAAGGTCGCGTCTTCCTGCTGCGGGCAGTGGATGTCCTGCTTTCCAATACGCGTGCGGCCAAGGGCACGCCCATCATCAATTTCCTTCCGGGGCTTGCCGAAGGCGAAAAAGTGACGGAAATGTTTGACATGGATCAAGTCGGGGAAGCGAAATATCTCTTCATGATTACGCGGCGCGGCTTCGTCAAAAAGACGGAGATTTCCGCGTATGAAAATGTCCGCAAGAACGGCCTGATTGCGATTTCTCTTCGCGACGAAGATGAGCTCATCGCCGTGCGGCCGACCGCCGACCATGACAATGTCATCTTGGCGACGCATCTCGGCATGGCGATTCGTTTCGATGAATCCGATGTCCGTCCGCAGGGGCGCGGTGCGCAGGGCGTGACGGGAATCAAAATGAAAATCGAGGGTGATTTCGTCGTCGGCGGGACAGTCGTGGGAAATGAGCAGGAAATTTTGTCCGTTTCCGAAGACGGATTTGCGAAGAGAAATCTGGCCGATGCCTACACGGCGCAGAAACGCGGCGGGATGGGCACGCGGAATTTCGGAAAGAACAAAAAAGTCGTCGGTCTGGCGAGCGTGTGCGAGTATGATGAAGTCATCGCCGTCACGGAATCCGGCCAGACGATTCGCGTCCCGGTCTCGAATGTGTCCGTCAAGAAAGCGAAGACGGTCCAGGGCGTGCGGCTGATGAAACTGCCGGAAGGTGACCGCGTGGCCTCGATTGCCGTGACGCCGACGGAGGAGGATGAGAGGGATTATCAGACGACGCTGATGTGAGGCGTCGGCGGTCATTATCCGTGGACCGTGGACCGTGAACCGTGCGTGAGCAGCTTCCTATTTCATGCGATGTGACGGACGGTAAACGGTAAACGGATAACGGTTCACGCGCGTGATGCGGAATTTACGATCTCATAACAAAAAGCAGATGACTTGTCGGTCGTCTGCTTTTTGTTTGCGCTGTTTTTGCCAATGATTGCAAAACGGGGGAGCAAAACGCAAGTGATTTCGTTTTGTGATACAATAAACGAATGTGAAAGAAGGAAAGGACGGAGTGCGGATATGAAATATAGTTCATGGAAATCGCGGCTGACGATGTTTCTTTTGGCCGTTGTGGCTGTCGTGGCGGCGTTTTATGCGTTTTGTTGGATTCTCTCACTCGGCGCGGCGCAGATTTTTAATGCCGTGGCTGAGCATCGGCGTTTGTTTCCCGGGCGTGTGACGGTCGATGCGATTTCAGCGGATGTCTTGGGACGCGTTTCCTTTCAAAATCTGATTTGGACGCGGGATGACGGGACGCTTTTGGTTAAAATTCCGGATGGCACGGTCCGCCTTCGGGTGTGGGATGTCGTGACGAGAAACATCGGGACAAAGACGGTGACGGAGGCCAGTTTCAACAATGCGTATTTTCACGTCTTCTTGGATGACGACCAGCGGCCGCTGGATGTGACGGAGGAAACCGAAGCCGGCGGGAAAGACGCGATTCGTATCCGCGGCGCCGACGCGAATCGCTATTTCGATTGCCGATTGAAATTGGATAATTGCTCGTTGGAGCTTGACACGCCGGATCGGCATTTTGAGGTGGAGCACGTGCATCTCGATGCGAAATTGAATACGAAACAGGATCTCACGGTCGATTTTGACGCCGGACCTTTCACGGGAAGTTGCGAGGCGAAAGAAATTCGCATCGATGGTAGGCTGGATTTGGCGAAAGAGGAGCCGGAATTTGATATGACACTCTTTGTGGGCGGTTGCCGGCCGTCGTCTTTGGGTGTCGGGACGGATATCAATGATCCCGCCACGCTGACGGCGCGCATCACCGGGCCGCTGGAAGAACCGATTATCGACGGGGATTTGTCGGCGGCGACGCTCACGCTTCCGGGGATTGTTTTTGAAAACGTGAAAGGCACGCTGCATTATCAAGACGGGATTTTGAAAGCGGCGCCGGTGACGGCGAAAGCCTACAAAGGCGATGTGGAGGCTGACGGCACGTTCAATTTGGATGAGAAAACGTATGTCGCGCACATCAAAGGCCACAACCTGGACGGACAGGCGGCTTCGCAGGATAAACGCCTCACCGTCAAGGTCGAGCTGGACCTGACGCTGCGCGGCACGAAAGAGGGACAGAAAGTCGACGGGTCCTTCCAATCCGGCGAAGGGCGCTACAGCATTTTGCCGTTCAAAAAAATCACGGGCCATTTTGATCGCAGAGACGGCGTGCTGGGCTTCTACGACGTCGTGATTTCGCTCGCGCTGGGCGACGTCTCGACGGATGCTTTCTACATCCGAAAAGGGCACGTGGAATTGGGAAATATTTATCTCACGGATGCGCACACGGGAGAAACGGAAAGGATTCACTGACGGCGTGCCAATGGAAACAAAACGGAAACCGTTTCCTCATATCGGAAACATAGAATTGCAGGGTTTTTGCGTCCTGGCGCCGATGGCCGGGGTGAGCGATGTCGTCTGCCGCGTGCTGTCTCGGCAGATGGGCGCGGCGATGGTGACGACGGAAATGGTCTCTTCGCGCGGCTTGCATTATCAAAACGAAAAGACGGCGGAGCTTTTGAAACTCGCGCCGGAAGAGCGGCCGGTCGCCGTGCAGCTTTTCGGAAACGATCCCGCGGTCATGGCGGAGGCGGCGCAAGTGGCGGAAGCGGCGGGGGCGGATGCGATTGACATCAATATGGGCTGCCCGATGCACAAAGTCGTGAAAAACGGGGACGGCTCGGCATTGATGAAAGATTTGCCTCGTGCGGCGGCTGTCATCGAAAGGACGGCTTTGGCGGTGCGCGTGCCGGTCACGGTCAAAATGCGTCTCGGCTGGAGCCGCGAGACGATGAATGCGACGGAGCTCGCGCGCATGGCGGAGGCGGCGGGCGCGGCGGCTTTGACGGTCCATGGCAGGACGCGGGAAGAGCTCTACAGCGGCGCGGCCGATTGGGGAGAAATCGCGCGTGTCGTGGCATCCGTTTCCATCCCTGTTTTCGGAAACGGGGATGTGACGGACGGGCCGTCGGCTGTGAAAATGATGGAAGAAACGGGCTGCGCGGGAGTCGCCGTCGGGCGCGCGGCTTGGGGAAATCCGTGGGTATTTCGCGAAATTAATGCGTATCTGGAAACGGGCGAGATCCTTCCGAAGCCATCCCGGGAGGAGCGACTGTCGATGGCAGCGGCGCATCTCCATGCTCTCGTTTTGGATAAAGGCGAATACATCGCCGTCCGTGAAATGCGCGCGCACGCGAGCCGCTATCTTCACGGTCTCCCGCACGCGACCTCGCTCCGCCGCGATATCATGAAAGCGGAGACGGAGGAGGCGTTTGTGGCGGTGCTGTTTGGGGAGGAAGGGCATCCGGTATCCGTATGACCGAGAACCGTGAACCGTGCGTGAGCGACTTTGCGTTTCCTGCGGTGTGACGAGCGGTAAACGGTAAACGGATAGCGGCTTTGAAAATAAAAGCTTAGAAAATCGTTGATGATCTAAGCTTTTTAATTTGCTGTTTTCTTCTTGACGCCATTCGCGCAAAATTTTATAATAAATTTGAATTTTTTATTTGTTTCGGAAGGGAGTCAAAATGTTAGAAAAGTTGTTTGCGCTTTCGGAGCGCGGCACGACCGTGAAGACGGAGCTGATGGCCGGTCTCACGACATTTATTACGATGGCGTACATCATTTTTGTCGCGCCGGGTGTGCTTTCGGCCGCCGGAATGGATCCGAATGCGGTTTTCATTGCGACGTGTCTGGGCGCGGGGCTCGTCACGATTGCGATGGGTCTTTTGGTGAATTATCCGATTTGTTCGGCTCCGGGTGTGGGGATTTTGGCATTTTATGCGTTTACGGTGTGTATCGGAATGCAGGTGCCGTGGCAGACCGCACTGGGGGCTGTTTTTATTTCCGGGCTGGTTTTCCTTTTCTTGACGGTGACGCATATTCGCCAGATGATTATCGAAGGGATTCCGAATTCTTTGAAATCGGCGATCACGGTCGGGCTCGGACTTTTCATTTGCATCATCGGTCTTAAAATGAGCGGGCTCATGTCCGTCACGCTTTCGCTTTCGCCGGATGTCTTGAAAGATGTGGTGGCGGCCGGCGGGCATTATGTGGCCGGTACGAATGACACGGTCTTCGGTCTTGGAAGCATGGTGAATCCGGAGCATTTGGTCACGATTTTCGGTTTGTTTTTCACGGCGATTTTGATGAGCCGGAATGTGCCGGGATCGTTTATCATCGGGATGCTGGTGACGACGGTGGTTGCCTATGCGGCCGGCGTGACGCATCTGCCGGAAAATTTCTCGCTGTTTCATTTGCCGGATTTTTCAAACACCAATTTCATGGAGCTCGATATCGTCGGCGCGTTCCATATGGGGATTCTGACGATTGTCTTTACCTTCACGTTCGTCGAATTGTTTGACTCCTTGGGGGTCATGGTCGGGACCGTAAAAAAAGCGGGTCTGGCGGATCCGAAGACGGGAAACTTCCCGGGCATGGGGAAGGCGCTCTTCTGTGATGCTTGCGGTGTGTCTTTCGGCTCTTTGCTGGGCGTGTCCACCATCACGGCGTATGTCGAATCGGTCGCGGGGGCCGGCGCGGGCGGTCGCACGGGTTTGACGGCGGTGACGTGCGGCGTGCTGTTCTTGCTGGCATTGCTCTTGGCGCCGGTCGTAGCGCTCATTCCGTCTGCGGCGACGGCTCAGATTTTGATTCTGGTCGGTGCGCTGATGCTCGAGGGCGTGCGCGATATCAATTTTGATGATTTCACGGAAGTCTTCCCGGCTTTCCTGACGATTGTTTTGATGCCTTTTACCTACAGCATTGCCAATGGGCTCTGCGGTGGGTTTGTGTCGTATGCTATTTTGAAACTGGTGACGGGCAAGGGCCGCGAGGTACATCCGATTGTGTACATCCTGGCCATCTTGGTCGCTGCACGTTTTGTTTTCTTAGGAGATTGAGGATGGGAGCCGACTGTGCGTATGAGGAAATACGCGCAGCCGGCTTTTTGGTCTGAATGGGGGCGCTGCGCGGCGGGTTTTTGCACCTTTCGGTGCGAGAGGATGTTGCTACGCAACATGCGGCGTTCGCCGCTTGTCACGCGGGGAGATTCCTCGCTTTCGCCATTCGGCGATGAATCACGCGGGGTGCTTCCCCGCAGAACTCCTGTCGCGATCTACTTTCTTTCTTCCCCGTGGAAGAAAGA
>CAVEYT010000021.1:0-12564 GCA_963619995.1 Acutalibacteraceae bacterium
GAAGTTTGGATATGCTCGGCTTTTTGGCCCATCTCGCTGCTGACCGTTTTCCGTGGACCGTGTAACCGTGGACCGGGCGTGAGCTGCTTTGTTTGTCATGCGATGTGAGGAACGGTAAACGGTGAACGGATAGCGGATAACGGCTTTGGTTCTCAGCCGTTTCTCTCACATAGAGGACCCATCACCCGGCGCTTCGGGGCACCGAAAACCGTCCACCGGACGCTTTTCTCCAGAAGAGGGCTAATTTGTAGCGGCCTTCGGCCGCATTTTTTAAAATGTCGCGCAAGCGACACCTGTGCTCAATTCTCAATTCTCAATTCTCAATTCTCAATTCTTCCTCGCAAGAGCCAGAAGCAGTATGCGACAACCAAAGCCGCTATCCGTGGACCGTGTAACCGTGTAACCGTGTAACCGTGAACCGTGCGTGAGTAGCTACGGAACTCATCGGATGTGACAGACGGTAAACGGTGAACGGACAACGGATAACGGTCATCAGCACTATGAGACGCAAAAAAACTAACAGCTAACAGCTAAAAGCTAATAACTATCTTGCGCCTGAGAGCAAAAATCACGAGCAACAAAAAATCCGTTCCCACAAAGAGGAACGGATTTTTGATTTGGAAAACTTTTATTCTTCGCCCGGGCGTCTCACGCTGTCGGCCGCGACTTTGGCGCAGCGGGCAAGCGAGAGGCCGGTGCCGGCGGGGATGAGTTTGCCGATGATGACATTTTCTTTGAGGCCGACTAAGGGATCGGATTTCCCTTTCACGGCGGCTTCGGTCAGGACTCTCGTCGTTTCCTGGAAGGAGGCGGCGGAGAGGAAGGAATCTGTCGCCAGGGCGGCTTTTGTCGTGCCGAGGAGCAGGTTGTGCGCGACGGCCGGTTCTTTGCCTTCTTCTTGAAGGTCCCGGTTTCCGAGGCGGTAGGTGACCATGTCGATGGTCTGGCCGGGGAGCCATTGGGAGTCGCCCGCGTCTTCGACTTTCATTTTGCGCAGCATCTGGCGGACGATGATTTCAATGTGTTTGTCATTGATTTCGACGCCCTGGGAGCGGTAGACGGACTGGACTTCGGCGACGATGTATTGCTGGGTCGCGCGGACGCCCTGCACGCGCAGGATGTCGTGCGGATTGACGCTGCCGTCCATGAGTTTCGTCCCCGGCTCGATGACGTCGCCGTCTTTGACGATGGCGCGTTTGCCGAAGGGGAGTTTGTAGCTCTCGCTCGTCTCTTCGTTGGTGACGGTGACGATGAGGACGCCCTTGTTTTCTTCGGATTCGCCCACGGTGACGGTGCCGCCGATTTCGGAAATGATGGCATGGCCTTTCGGTTTCCGCGCTTCGAAAAGTTCTTCGACACGGGGAAGACCCTGGGTGATGTCTTCATTGGAAACGGTACCGCCGGTGTGGAAGGTACGCATCGTGAGCTGGGTGCCGGGTTCGCCGATGGACTGCGCGGCGATGATGCCGACGGCTTCGCCGATCTCGACGTGACGCCCGGTCGCCAGGTTCCGTCCGTAGCATTTCGCGCAGACGCCGCGGGTCGCGTGACAGGTCAGCACGGAGCGAATGGTGAGTTTGTCGTAATATTTCCCGATCTCTTCGGCTTGTTCTTCATTGATTTCTTCGTTTTTGTAGACGATGATTTCGCCGGTTTCCGGATTTCTTACGTCTTCGACGGAGGCGCGGCCGGTGATGCGGTCGGCCAGGGTCTCGATGACGCCGCCGCTCCGGATGATCGGGGTGACTTCGACGCCTTCGACTTCGTCCATGTGAATGCGGACGAAGGGGACGTCGGCTTCCAGGAGTTTCTTCGCCGCTTTGGCGGTGAGTTTCGTGCCGTCGGGGAGGACTTCTTCGCCGCGACGGGTGAGCGCCGCGCCTTCGATGTGCTTGCCGAGGTAGCGGCCCGTGAGGTCGGTGAGGAGGCGATCTTGCATTTTCGCTTCTTCTTCGGCAACGCCGAGATCATACGTCGCCGGCTCCGGCTCTTCCGCGCCTTCTTCATAGGGCGGCGTGACGGTGATCTGATGAATGAGGCGCTGATTCAAAAGTTTCAAATCGTCGTCGGCAAGGACATGGCCCGCGACGAGGAGGATCTCGCCCGTCTTCGGATCGAGGACGTCTTCGGTGACGAGGGCATCGATGAGCTGCGGACGCAGATCTTGAATGGTTCCCTTCGCGGCATTGGCGGCGCGGAGGCGTTCTCTGTCGAAATCGACGGTCACGATGTCGCAATCGTCTTCGCGGACGATGACGTCTTGGGAAACGTCGACGAGGCGGCGGGTGAGGTACCCGGAGTCCGCCGTACGGAGCGCGGTGTCGGCGAGACCTTTACGGGCGCCGTGCGCACTGGTGAAGTAATCGAGGACGGTCAGCCCTTCGCGATAATTCGCTTTGACCGGCAGCTCGACCGGACGGCCGGACGTATCGGCGATCAGCCCGCGCATCCCGGCGAGCTGGCGCATCTGGCTGTCGTTGCCGCGGGCGCCGGACTGGGCCATCATGGTGAGCGGATTGAAGCGTTTCATACTTTCTTTCATCGCTTCGCCGACTTCATCGGTCGCGCGGCTCCAGATGTCGATGACTTTCTTGTAGCGTTCCGCTTCCGTGATGAGGCCGCGGCGGAAGAAGGTCTTCACTTTTTCGACTTCGGCGTCTTTTTCGGCGATGATGGCGTTCTTGCTTTCCGGCACGGCGACGTCATTGATGCCAATGGAAATGCCGGAAATCAAGGCGTAATGGAAACCGAGCGCTTTGATGCTGTCCAAGAGTTCGCCCGTCGCTTTGAATCCGAGTTTCCGGAAACAGGTATTGACGAGTTTGCCCATCTGTTTCTTATCAATCACGACGCCCAGGCATTCGCGGCCGTCGCTTCTCTTGTGGAAGGCGCGGAGCACTTCGGGGATGGCGTAATTGAAGATGACGCGGCCCGGCGTCGTGATGACGAGCCCGTGTCCCGGGATGTCGAGACGGATGTACGAATGCAAATATTCGAGGCCTTTGTTTTCGTCTTTGGCCGCCGCGTAGGCGAGCATGATTTCATCGTAGCCCGTAAAGAGCGGCAGACGGTCATACTCGACGGCGTCCTCGTCTTCTCTGGTAATCGTGAGGTAATAGCTTCCCAGAATCATATCCTGCGACGGAATGGCGACCGGTTTGCCGTCTTTCGTCGAGAGAATGTTATTCACGGAGAGCATCAGGGTGCGCGCTTCTTCCTGCGCTTCTTCGGAGAGCGGCAGGTGGCAGGCCATCTGGTCGCCGTCGAAGTCGGCATTGTAGCCCGGGCAGACGAGCGGATGGAGCTTAATGGCGCGTCCTTCCCAGAGAATCGGCTCAAAGGCCTGGATGCCGAGACGGTGCAGCGTCGGCGCACGGTTCAAAAGCACGGGATGATTTTTGATGACATCGGCCAGGACGTCCCAGACTTCCGGCGCGAGTTTATCGACTTTTTTGCGCGCGACTTTGAGATTATTCGCCAGGCCGCGGTCGATGAGTTCATGCATGATGAACGGTTTGAAAAGCTCGACGGCCATTTCTTTCGGCAGCCCGCACTGGTACATTTTGAGTTCCGGGCCGACGACGATAACGGAACGGCCGGAGTAGTCGACGCGTTTCCCCAAAAGGTTTTGACGGAAACGGCCCTGCTTGCCCTTGAGCATATCGGAGAGGGATTTCAAGGCGCGGTTTCCGGGACCCGTCACGGCCCGTCCGCGACGCCCGTTGTCAATCAGCGCGTCGACGGCTTCCTGGAGCATACGCTTTTCATTCCGGACGATGATTTCCGGCGCGCCGAGATCCAAGAGTCTTTTGAGGCGATTGTTACGATTGATGACGCGGCGATAGAGATCATTCAGGTCGCTCGTCGCAAAGCGGCCGCCGTCCAGCTGCACCATCGGGCGCAAATCCGGCGGAATGACAGGGATGACCGTCAGAATCATCCATTCGGGGCGATTGCCGGAACGGAGGAAGGATTCGACTTCTTCCAGGCGGCGAATGCTGCGCGCGCGGCGCTGTCCGCTGGTCGAATTGAGATCTTCTTTGAGCTCGGCTTCAAGCTTTTCGAGATCGATTTCTTTCAAAAGCGTCTGGATCGCTTCGGCGCCCATGGCCGCTTTGAACGCATCTTCGCCGTAGTTTTCAATCGTTTCCCGATATTCGGCTTCCGTCAGAATCTGCTGTTTCGTGAGATTCGTGCTGCCCGGATCGAGGACGATGTAGGCGGCAAAGTAGAGGACACGCTCCAGCGCGCGCGGGGCAATATTCAAAATGAGCCCGATGCGGCTGGGGATGCCTTTGAAATACCAAATATGCGAGACGGGGCACGCCAAATCGATATGGCCCATCCGTTCGCGGCGCACTTTGGAGCTCGTGACTTCCACGCCGCACTTGTCGCAGACGGTGCCTTTGTAGCGCATTCTTTTATATTTTCCGCATTTGCATTCCCAGTCCTTGGACGGTCCGAAAATTTTCTCACAGAAAAGCCCGTCGGTTTCCGGTTTCAACGTCCGGTAATTGATGGTTTCCGGCTTTGTGACCTCACCGTGGGACCAAGCCCGTATCGTGTCCGGGGAGGCGATGCCAATCTGCATGGAGTGAAACTCATTTACATCTAACACTTAGGATACCGCTCCTTTCCGGGAATGTCAGTCTTCCGACGCGTCCGAATTGTCTTTGTTCGGATCGTCGGTAATGGTGTAATCAATCTCGCCGTCATCGCTTGCGTTGTAGGCTTCGACGGCATCGTCCGCATCGAGGACATCGGCCAAAATATCCGATGCGCCTTCGGTTTCGCGGCTCTGCACTTCGTCTCTGGAAACGGAAATGGAATCATCGCCTTCCATGACTTCGAGGAGTTCTTTGTCGTGCGCCTGCTTTTCGGCCATGGCGCGATCCGCTTCCTTGTCGTCGCGATCGAGGCGGCGGTCATTGAAAGATGTCTCGAAATCGTCTTCGTCGAGTTCTTTCATGACGACTTCTTCCCCGTTTTCATTCAGAACGCGGATATCGAGACCGATGGATTGCAATTCTTTCACGAGGACCTTGAAGGATTCCGGTACGCCCGGGGACGGGAGATTTTCGCCTTTGACAATCTTTTCGTACGCGCGCACGCGGCCGACGACGTCATCGGATTTCACCGTCAAAATTTCCTGCAACGTATACGCGGCGCCGTAAGCTTCCAGCGCCCAGACTTCCATTTCGCCGAAACGCTGGCCGCCGAATTGGGCTTTGCCGCCCAGAGGCTGCTGCGTGACGAGGGAGTAGGGACCCGTGGAGCGGGCGTGAATCTTATCGTCGACGAGATGGTGGAGCTTGAGCATGTATTTCCAGCCAATTGTGACGGGATTGTCGAGTTTTTCGCCCGTGCGGCCGTCGTAGAGGACGCTCTTGGCATTGGCCGGGAGATTCGCCGCGCGCAGTGTCGTCGCCAAATCTTCATCACGGCAGCCATCGAAAACGGGCGTCGCGATGTGAATGCCGTCGCGGTCCGGCTCGGGCATCCCGTATTTGTCGAAATCGTAACCGGCTTCGCGGAGGCGTCTCTCCACGTCGGGATCGTTTTGGCGAATTTCTTCCCCCAGCGCGTGGCAAGCCCAGCCGAGGTGAATTTCCAAAATCTGGCCGATATTCATACGAGACGGCACGCCCAAAGGATTCAGGACGAGATCGACGGGGCGTCCGTCCGGTGTGAAGGGCATGTCCTCGATCGGCATGACGCGGGAGCACACGCACTTGTTGCCGTGGCGGCCGGCCATTTTATCGCCTTCGTGAATTTTCCGTTTCTGCGCGATGTAGACGCGGACGCTCTTATTCACGCCGGGAGAAAGTTCATCGCCGGCTTCGCGCGAAAAGACTTTCACGTCCACAATCTTGCCGAATTCGCCGTGCGGCACGCGGAGCGACGTATCGCGCACTTCGCGTTCCTTATCACCGAAAATGGCACGGAGCAGCCGTTCTTCCGGCGTGAGTTCCGTTTCCCCTTTCGGCGTGACCTTTCCGACCAAAATGTCGCCCGGGCGGACATCGGCGCCGATGGAAATGATGCCGTTTTCATCGAGATACTTGACGGCGTCTTCGCCGACGGACGGCAGCTGGCGCGTGATTTCTTCATTGCCCAGCTTCGTGTCGCGCGCATCGCACTCGTATTCTTCGATATGAATGGAGGTATACAAATCTTCCTTGCAAAGACGCTCGGAGATGAGGACGGCGTCTTCGTGGTTGTAGCCTTCCCAGGAAACGAACGCCACGAGCACATTCTGCCCGAGCGCCAATTCCCCGCCGTCCGTCGCCATGCCGTCCGCCAGCGTCTGCCCCGCTTCGACGCGGTCGCCTTCGGAGACAATCGTGCGCTGATTGATACAGGTGCTCTGATTGGAACGCATGAATTTCGTGAGCGGATATTCATCGACTTCGCCCTTGTCCGTGCGGACGGTGATGGACGTGCCGTCGATTTTCTTCACCACGCCGGAGCGCTTGGCCAGGACGCACACGCCGGAGTCCTGCGCCGCGACAAATTCCATGCCGGTGCCGACAAGCGGAGCCGTCGGACGGAGAAGCGGGACGGCCTGGCGCTGCATGTTTGCGCCCATCAGCGCGCGGTTCGTATCATCGTGTTCGAGGAAGGGGATGAGCGAGGTACCGATGGAAACGACCTGCTTCGGCGAGACGTCCATCAGGCTGACTTCCGTCGCATCCGCTTCCACGGGATCCGCGCCGCGGCGAGCCGTGACGTTTTTATTCACGAAATGATTCTCGGCGTCAAGCGGTTCGGACGCCTGCGCGATAATCTTATCTTCTTCGATATCCGCCGTGACGTATTTGCATTCTTCCGTGACGACCGGATTTTCCGGATCCGTCTGATCGATCTGGCGGTACGGCGTCTCAATGAGCCCGTAGCGATTGATGATAGCAAAATTCGCCAGAGAGGAAATCAGGCCGATGTTCGGACCTTCCGGCGTTTCGACGGAGCACATGCGACCGTAATGCGAGTAGTGAACGTCGCGGACTTCAAAGCCTGCGCGCTCACGAGAAAGGCCGCCCGGTCCCAAAGCGGAGAGACGACGCTTGTGCGTCAATTCCGCCAGCGGATTCGTCTGGTCCATGAACTGGGACAGCTGCGAACTGCCGAAAAATTCCTTGATGGCTGCGACGACGGGGCGGATATTCACCAGCGCCTGCGGCGTCATTTTATCTTCGTCCTGCGTCGTCATCCGTTCGCGCACGACACGCTCCATACGCGAAAGACCGATGCGGAACTGATTCTGCAAAAGTTCACCCACGCAGCGCACGCGGCGGTTTCCCAGATGATCGATATCATCCGTCGTGCCGACGCCCTGCATGAGATTCAAGAGATAACCGATATTGGCAATCATGTCCTCCGACTTCAGCGTCCGGTCGGAATCCGGCAGATTTGCGTCATTGCAGACAATCTTCACTTCCGTGCCTTCGCTGTTTTCCATCAGGACGGACACCATGCCCGGATGCGCAAAGACACCGCTCTTATCGAGCTTTTCATACGCTTCGTCATCGACCAAGACGCCCGCTTCCAGGACGACTTCGCCCGTTTCCGTATTCACAATCGGTTCTGCCGTCACGAGACCTCTGACGCGATTCTTCCAGCCGAGCTTCTTGCCCGCTTTGTACCGGCCGACCTTCGCCAAATCATAGCGATGCGGATCGTAGAAAAGATTGTGCAAAAGCGTCGTCGCCGATTCCACCGTCGGCGGTTCGCCCGGACGGAGTTTCTTGTAAATTTCAATCAGCGCTTCCTCGCGATTGTGCGTCGGATCCTTTTCGAGCGTCCGCTGGATATGCACGTCCTGGCCAAACAAATCGAGGATTTCCTCATTCGTTTCCCAGCCGAGCGCGCGCACCAAAATCGTGGCCGGCATTTTGCGGTTCCGATCGATACGAATGTAGACCGTCCCATTGGAATCCGTTTCCAATTCGATCCACGCGCCGCGATTCGGGATCACCTGACCGGTGTAAATGTATTTGCCGAGGCTGTCCTGCTCGCGCGAAAAATACACGCCCGGCGAACGGACGAGCTGCGAGACGACGACACGCTCGGCGCCATTGATGACGAAGGTCCCCGTCGACGTCATGATGGGGAAATCGCCCATGAAAAGATCCGGATTTTCCTTGATTTCTCCCGTTTCATGATTGACGAGACGCGCACACACGCGAAGCGGCGCGCTGTAGGTCATCGCCTTCGAGCGGCATTCGTCGATCGTCGCGTCCGGCGCCTCAAAACGGTAGTCCAAGAAATACAGCCCCCACTTGTGGCCGCTGTCCTCGATGGGGGAAATATCATCCAATACATCCCGCAGGCCTTCCTTTTGGAACCATTCGTAGGATTTCGTCTGCAGGTCGAGCAAATGCGGCATTTTCATGACGTCAATCGCTCTTGCGTAGGTATACCGTTTACGCGTACCCACCTTTTCGGGTCTGAACATCCTTTTTCCTCATCCTTTCCTTTATCAATAC
Organism: Acutalibacteraceae bacterium; assembly: GCA_963619995.1. Lineage (GTDB taxonomy): Bacteria > Bacillota > Negativicutes > Veillonellales > Dialisteraceae > UBA1822. The sequence continues at coordinate 8,487 of CAVEYT010000021.1, forward strand.
GGGAAACATAGGAAACACCGCTCCTCGAAACCGATTCTCTCGGCGCTTCCCCGATGTGCGAGCGCCAAAAAAACCTCTTGACATTCTCGCCGGAATCGACTTTGCGCGAAAATTTCCGCTTTTTAGTCGCAATCTTCTGAATTTTATTCACCGTGAGTCAATATTGTATCACAAAAAACAAAAATAATACAATCTTTTTCATGAAATTTGACCCAAAATCACCATATCAAAAAATTTTTGAATCCACTATAAAAACTTTCTGGCATATAGAAAATTTCTTTACCCCTCCAGAAAGTTTTTATAACACGCCGAGGCCGACTGCCTGTCACATCACGTAAAAAAGTTAGCAGTTAGGAGTTAGCAGTTAGCAGTGCAGGTGCGCGCTTCGCGCGTTTTATAAAATCGTCGCCGCAGGCGACACCTGAACTGCTCACTGCTCACTACTCACTGCTAACTTTTTTCTCTGACGTCAAAACCTCCATGATGCATCCATCGTTCTCAGCTCTTGCCCCTCAGCTTCGCATTCCAGATCGCTTCATACAGATACGCCGCGCCGCGGAGGCCGCAGAGGGGCGTGTCGGCGAAATGGACTTCATCCGCCGAGGGGAGCGCGATGTGGACGGAGGCGAAACGTTTTCCCATGCGGCGAAGCTGCTGCGTCTCATGCGACGAGGAGAGGACGAGGCCGCCCTGCCAATTTTCGTAATCTTTTTTCATCGCGGCGTCATCTTGCCCGACTTGGCGGATTGCGTCCGCTGCCGGTGTCGTCCGCTCGCTCGCCGCTTGCAAATGCAAGACCATCCGCGCCGTGTCCGCCCATTCGCTGCGAACGGCTTCCGCGATGCCGAGCGCTTCGGAGGGCGGCGCGGAAAGGAAAATTTCATCAAACCACAAGGGCCCCCAGAGCGACTCCAGATTATTTCCCTTGCGGAGCAAAAATTCTTTCAAATGTTTCGCTTTTTCCGTCACCGTCTCCGGCACCGGGACGCCGAGCGCCGCGCAAATTTTCGAAAGCCACGCGACGGTCCCCTCCGTGCCGTACGGAAGGCCGACGGACAGAAACGGGATGCCGAAATCTTTTTCCATTTGCCGCGCGAGCGCCAGGCCCAATTCGTCTCGCACGACGACATTCCACGCGGCGCGCGGCGCATCCATGATGTCCTCCCAGCGGCTTCCCGCGCCCGGCATCGAGAGGACGGAAAGGCCCGCTTCCGCCAAGAGCGACGAGATTTCCGCCGCGTCTTCGCGCCCCTTCATATGCACCGTCGAAAGCCCCAGGACATTGACGGCCAGTTCTTTTTTTGCGCCCGGTTTCATTTCCTTTTCGACGCGAAGCGACGCCGCCGAAAATCCGGCCTCAAAGCTCCCCAGCAGCCCGCCGCCGTCCATCGCATACACCGGCCACGGCCAATTCGCGCGGTCCGCGATCCCCTGCATATCGTCGCCGACAAGGCTCACGCTGCAATTCGTTTCCACAAAGACCCGCTCCGGTTTCGCATTTTGCCGGATGAAATCCAATCCGGCCAGAAGATCTTCCTCCGTCCCGTAGACCAGCGCCTGCGGGCTCGGCTGCGTGCAATGGAAACGATGCGCCGCCATCGGATTTTCGTTGTCCACGTATTTCATCGCGTAGAAATAGCACCAAAGCGGCCCATTGATGAGCGTGAAACTGCCCGGAATCGAGTCGAAAAACGCCGCCGCGCCCGTCAATGCGCACGTGCCTCCGTGCCGACACGCCGCCTCCCATTCACACCGTGACATACGCGACGCCCCCTTTCTCACCGTAGCGACAAAGCAGACGATACACCGCCCGCATCTGCGCGATTTCCCCTTCCGTCCCGACGAGCGGCACCATGGGGATGAAAAGCTGCCGCGTCTTCGTATTGAAAACTTCATTCGTCGTCAAAAAAACATCGGCGTCATCGATTGCCGCCTGCCCCGCTTCCGCCTCGAAAATCGGCACGTCGCCGAAAGCGGAAATTTTCGCGCGGATCGCCGCTTTCTCCTCTTCGGGAAGATTGCCGAAAAAGACGACGCCCGCGATTTCCATATCGAGACGCGCCGCCAGCGCGAGCGTTTCCGCCGGATTGTACCAACGAAGCGCGCGCCCCGTGCCGATCACGACTTTCTTGCCCCGCGTCACCGGACGAAAACCGGCCGCCGCCTCCGTGACGCGCGCCTCTTCGGCCGCCAAGACCGCCGCGCCCCCATCCGGCTCGCCCACTTTCTCCGCGAGCGCCGAAATCCACGCTTTTGTCGCGTCCCAGCCGACCGGATACACATCGCCCAGCGCCCGGACGCCGTAGTCCGCCTCCAACGTTTCCGCGACCCGCAGCATCGCGCCCGCCTGCCCCGCCACGCCCAAAATGACGGAAAGCGACGCGGACGAAATATTTCCCCATTCGTCAAACGGCACATAGCCCGGAAATTGGTACGAGACGCGCAAACCGAAACGGGACAAAAGCCGCGTCACTTCGCGCACATATTGCCCCTCCGGCCCCATCTGATCGCCCAAGAGCAGCACCGTTTTCGGCTTCGTTTCCGCCGGTTTCAAGAAACGGGACAGGATGACGTCCACCGTCTCATAATAGCCCTTCCCGTATTCGCCGCCCAAAAATCCGGCAAACGGCATCGCAATGACGGGAATCCCATACTGTTCCTCGGCCCGCTCCGCCGCCTCCTCCACATCGTCGCCGATCACGCCGGCCACGCACGACGTCACGATGAAAAGGCAGCGCGGCGCATACGTGTCCATCACGTAGGAAATGCAATCCTCCAGCCGGGAAATCCCGCCGAAAATGCTGTCCTTTTCGCGGATATGCGAGGAAACGAGCGGGATGCCCGGCCGATTTTCACGCCCGCCGTCCGCCGCGACGCGGAAACCCGAGCCCATGTCCATCGTCTGCGCCACGTGCGCGCACCCCAAAGGACTGTGAAAAATCACGACGCAACCCGTGCAAAAAGCCAGCGCCCGATACACGCCCACCATGGGGCAGCTCGACGATTTCTCCTGTTTCAAAAGCCATTTCGTATCAAGTGCCATACGTCGCCACCAGCGTTTCCAATTCCTCAAACGAAAGCGGCGTCGGGACGGAAAATTCCGTATTCGTCCAGATCGTCTCCGCCAGCTCCCGGTACACGCCCGCCTGCGCGGAATCCGGCGCGTATTCCAGCACCGTCTGCTTGTGATTTTCCGCCACATTCACGACTTTGTCGCGCGGGATAAACGCCACGAGCCGCGTCTGCAATTTTTGCGAAAATTCCTCCAAAAGCTCGCGCTCACCCGGCACGTTTCGACTGTTTCCGATGATCCCCGCCAGCCGCACGCGCCCGCGCTCCGCAAAGCGCCGAATCCCTTTCGCGATATTATTCGCCGCGTAGAGCGACATCAGCTCGCCCGACGACACGATGTAAATTTCCTCGGCGTAGCCCTCCCGGATCGGCATCGCAAACCCGCCGCACACCACGTCGCCCAGCACGTCGTAGAGCGTCACGTCCGCTTCGGGCAGCGCCTTCAACTTTTCCAAAAGCTGCAACGCCACGATGATCCCGCGCCCCGCGCACCCCACGCCCGGCTCCGGTCCCCCCGCCTCGACGCAAGTGATTCCGTGGAAACCCAAGTGCACGAGATCGGCCGCCGCGATGTCCTCCATCTCCGAGCGCCGCACCGCATCCAGCACCGTTTCCTTACAAATATGCCCCAAGAGCAGCCGCGTCGAATCATTTTTCGGATCGCACCCGATCTGGCACACCCGCCGCCCCGAAAGCGCGAGCGCCGCCGACACATTCGAAGCCGTCGTCGATTTCCCGATCCCGCCCTTCCCGTAAAACGCAATCTTTTTCATGTCATCGCTTCCTTTTTAAGAAACAGAATTTTTTCCTATAACCTTATTATAACAAAGGGGAGATAGCCGGGAGCCGGGAGCCGGGAGCGCGTGCTCGGCTTTGGGCGTCAGACGCAAGATAGTTATTAGTTGTTAGCTCTTAGCTGTTAGTTTTTTGCGGCTCATAGAGGTCGAGACGTCAGACGTCAGACTTTAGCGGTGTCGCCTTGTGGCGACGATTTTTTATATGGCGC
>CAVEYT010000022.1:0-12542 GCA_963619995.1 Acutalibacteraceae bacterium
CGCTTCGCGACATTTTATATGCGCCCTCGGCGCATTCTATCTTCCGGCGCTCCGCGCCACCTTCTTTCAAAAGAAGGCTTAACTTGTGGCGGCTTCGCCGCATTTTATAGCGCTGCACGCAAGCATAAAAAAACTGTGAGAAAACGTAAAAACGTTTTCTCACAGCTCTCCCTCTTACATTTTCGGCAAAATCACAATATGCCGATACGAACCTTCCCCTTCGCTTTCCGTCATGACATCGGGATCTTCCTGCAGCGCCAGGTGGATCATACGGCGCTCCGCCGGATCCATCGGTTCTAGCGCGACGGGGGCGCCCGTGCGTTTCGCTTTGTCCGCCAGGCGAAGGGCCAGCGTCGTCAGGGTCTGCTCGCGGCGGATGCGATAATTTTCCACGTCGAGCAGGACGAAATAGCGATGATGGTACAGTTTCCCGGCCGCCAAATTCGTGAGGTATTGGAGGCTGGCGAGCGTGCGGCCGCGTTTGCCGATCAGAATGCCGAGGCCGTCGCCGTGGAGATTGAGCAAGACGCGATCTTCGTTTGCCATTTTTTCTATGGTGACCGAAAGGCCAATCGCGCGGAAAATCCCTTCCAAGAATTTCTTCGCCTCTTCGGCCGTCTCATCCTGCTCCTCTTTGGAGAACGGACGCTCTTCGCGTTTCCGTTCCGGCTTCTCGCCCTCCGTTTCAACTTCGGCGGTCTCTTCTTTGATTTCTTCTGCGGGTGCCTCCGCCGCCGACGTCTCTGCAAGCGCCTCCGACGTTTCTACCGTTTCTGCCGTTTCCGACGCCTCCGATGTTTCGGCTGCGAAAATCGCCGCGACGGCCGCTGCCGCTTCCTCCGGCGCCGTTTCCTCGCCCTTTACCGAGACTTCGACGACCGCGTCCTTCTTGCCGAGGCCGAAAATGCCCTTCGTCCCCTCTTCGATCACGCGGATTTCGGCGTCCGCCTCTTCGATTCCCAGCTCCAGCAGCGCCTTTTGCACCGCTTCTTCCACCGTCTTGCCGGTTGTTTTGACACTTTGCATATTATCCCTCTTTCCCGGAGTCCTCGGACTTCGCTTTTTTCGACACAACCGCCGCCGAAGACGCATCCCCGGACGATTTCTTTTTCGCGACCTTCTTCACGACGACTTTTTTCACGACCTTCTTCTTCGGCCGATTCGGCGCATCCACCGTGACGACGCCGCGCTTCGTTTCATCCGGTTTCTTGTCCCCGTGGAACATGATCAGCTGCTGCACCATCTGGAAAAGATTGCACACGACCCAGTAAATGACGAGCCCGCTCGGAAACGTCATGCTGATGTAGCCGATGAAAAGCGGCATGAAATACAGCATCGTCTTCTGCGAGCCCTGCACGTTTTTCGGCGTCGTCTGATAGGAAATAAACCAAGTGGAAAGAGCGGAGAGCACCGGCAAAATGTACGTGCCGTCCGCCTGCGCCAGGCTGTCCAGCCACAGGAAACTTTCGTGCCCCGGGTCGTAGGCAAAGCCTTGCAGCGCGTAATAAATCGCGACCAAAAACGGCATTTGAATCAAAAGCGGCAGGCAGCCGGCCAGCGGCGATACGTTGTTTTCCCGATAGAGCCGCTGCATTTCCGACGAAAGCTTTGCCTTGTCGTTTTTATATTTCTGCTGAACTTGCTTGATTTTCGGTTGGATTTCCTGCATGCCCTTCATCGAGCGAATCTGCTTGATCGCCAGCGGCAGCAGGAGCAATTTGATACATAGAGTCAGGACGATAATCGCGATGCCGTAGCTGGGAAATCCCATGCTCTTCGTGAATTCGTAGCAGAGAGTCAGCGCGACGCGCATCCAATCCGCCAGCACGCCCACGAGCCACGCGAATACCGGAATTTGAAAATCCGACATACTTTCTTCTCCTCATCGGCGGCGGCCTTCGTTTCATCCGCCAAACCGGTGGAAAGGACCGGCGCTCTTAATTTCACGCGCCCGTCCGGAAACAGAAATAAAAACAGAAACAAAAAAGCAATCCGCTACGGCACGGGATCATAGCCGCCCTTGTGAAAGGGGTGGCATTTCAAAATCCTTTTGACCGCCAGGAGCCCGCCTTTTGCGGCTCCGTATTTTTGGATTGCTTCGAGCGCATACTCGCTGCACGTCGGCACGAACCGACAGCACGGCGACTTCAAGGGGGAAAGATACCGGCGATAGAAACGAATGAGTGCTATGAGTAAAGTTTTCATCCGCGCCTCCCGTTTCCTAATCCTCCGATTCCTTCCAAAGTCCCGCCTTGCGCCACAGGGCGAGAATCGCTTTTTCGGCCTCTTCATACGTCGCTTTTGTGAGGAAACTTCCCGCCAAAAGCACGGCTTCCCGGCCATCTCTGAGCTCATGGCGATGGAGGCGGTAGACCTCCTTCATGAGCCGACGGGCCCGGTTCCGCGCAAACGCATGGCCGATTTTTTTCGTCGTGACAAACCCGATCCGGATCGGCCGCCCGGACGCCTTTGTCACATACAAGAGCCCGGCTCTGTTGCCGACCCGTTTCCCACGCGCATAAATTCTGCGGTATTCCGCACTTTTGCGAATGCGCATGGCCGGCGTCAGCCGATACCGTCTCTCTTCTGCGCTCATCGATTAGGCACTCAGGACCTTTCTGCCCTTGGCTCTTCTTCTCTTGAGCACAATGCGGCCTGCCTTCGTCTTCATGCGAGCGCGGAAACCGTGCGTGCGTTTTCTCCAGGTATTATTCGGCTGGAACGTCATCTTTGCCATACTTCACACCTCCTTGCTTTGATGGCAGTGTATCTGTCTACACCGTAACAGCGTTATTATAATATAAAAAATTGGTGGGTGTCAATTGGGAAAAGAAACGGGAGTTTGGAGGGCGTTGTGCTCGGCTTTGATTGCACAAAGTGCTTGAGACGTCAGACGTCAGACGATCAGACGTCAGACCGCGATTGGCTTTTGTGGCTCATCTTGCTGCTATCCGTGGACCGTAAACCGTTAACCGTGCATGAGCTGCTTTGTTTGCCATGCGATGTGACGGACGGTAAACGGTAGACGGATTACGGATAACGGCTTTAGTTCTCAGGCGCAAGATAGTTATTAGCTATTAGCTTTTAGCTGTTAGTTTTGGGCGTCTCATAGAGATCGAGACATCAGACGGTCAGACGTCAGACGATTCTTTACTTTGGTTGTCACACACTGCTTTTGGCTCTTGCAAGAAAGAATTGAGATTTGAGAATTGAGCACAGGTGTCGCCTCCGGCGACGATTTTTAAAAATGCGGCGGAGCCGCTTCCGCTTTCCCTCAATTCTTTCTTGCAAAAATTTCCCGCACAAACGCCACAAAAAAAGAAGCAGGAAAAAAATCCTGCCCCTCAATTCTCAATTCTGCCTTATTCGTAATTCCGTTTCGCCCGATAATGGAAGAGCAAATCAAAGAGTCCCATGACGATCATCGCCGTTTGGATGAACGGGATGAAGAAGGCGAGGGCGACGAGGATCCAGCGAAGCGGCGAGATGGCCGGGTAGCGCTTCGGGAGCCACCAGAGGAAGGCGAAGCCTTGGAGCCAGAAGACGAACATGCAGCACATATTGAGATTGTAAAGGACGATCTGCAGCGTTTCATCATCCGGAATCAAAAGCCCGATGCCGATCGAGAGCAAATACAGATAGACGAGGCCGACGGGAAATTCCCAGCGGGAAACGGGCGGGAGCGTCGGGATGTTTGTGATGCCCATGCGACGGAAAAGCATTTGCGAAAGGGCCATGGATGCGTAAGAGTACACGAGCGCGGCCGCGGTGATGGCAAAGTACACCGATTTCTTCAGCGCGTCGTACATGAGATCGATCTGGCGCTGCATTTCGGCCAAGGTGTCCCCGCTGTAGAATTGCGGCAGGACTTCCATCGTTTCTTTTTTCATGGAATCGAAAAATTCGGCGGAAAGAAAGACGCTGTCCATGCCCAAGACGTAGATGACGAAAAGCATCTGCGCCGCAAAGGCGATGAGCACGGAAGCGGCTCCGGCCAAAAGCGTCGCGGACGGGCGGACGTTTCTTTCGTAACAAATCCCGAGCGTGACGCCCAGGACGCCGAAAATGGCACACAAAAAGGCACCGCTCATGATCCCGAAGAAAACGGAATCCAAAATGAGCGTGCCGACGGTCACGATGAGCGCCCAGCGACTTCCCTGCTGCAATGCGACGTAAATAATCGGCAGCGGGATGGCCAGGAAAATCAGCGTGGAAAAAACGGGCATATACAGGCCGATCATGGAAAGGACAACGGCCACGGCCGTCGCCATGCCCGCCATGACAACGGCATTGGTCGCAGTGGGACGATTGTTTTTCATAGAAATCCTTTGTGAAATGAGTAAAAACGGTGTGCTCGGCTTTTGTATAACACAGAAATAGAGACGTCAGACGATCAGACGTCAGACATCAGACTGTTCTTTACTTTGATTGTCACATCGTAATTCATACTCTTGCAAGAAAGAATTGAGCACAAGTGTGCTTGTGCAAACAGGAGCCATAGGAACGCAGTGACACGAGGCGTGTGTGCGTTCCCTGCAAAGTTCAGCGGCATTTTATCGGTGTGCGCAAGCGCACATTTTCGCATTCGCGTCCCATCATCCGGTGCTACCGCGCCACATTCCTCCGATAGGGAAGGCTTGACTGGCGGCGGCTCCGCCGCATTATAAAAATGTCGCGAAGCGACACCGCTAAAGTCTGACGTCTGACCGTCTGATGTCTGACGTCTCCATCTCTATGAGGCACGCTCCCGGCTCCCGGCTCCAAGCTCCCGGCTGTCTTGCGCCTGACCGCAAAAGCCCGGCGCCTCTCATCTCTCTTCTTACCTCAAATCCTGCAAGAGCGGGAGAATCATGGGGCGGCGCTTGGTTTTTTCGTAGAAATATTTCGCGAGCGCGTCGCGGAGTTGCGCTTTGATGGTGTTCCAATCCGTGACGCCCTCGTCTTCGCAGCGTTCCAGGACATTCATGACGCGCTGATCGGCGCCTTCCAGGAGTTCTTCGCTGTTTCTGACATAGACGAAGCCGCGGGAAATGATGTCCGGGCCGGCCATGACGTGGCAAGTGCCGTGCGCCAGCGTGACGCCGACAATCACGACGCCGTTGTCCGAGAGCTGCTGACGCTCGCGAAGGACGATGTTTCCGATATCCCCGACGCCGAGTCCGTCGACGTAGACCGGGCCCGCCGTGACTTTTCCGTTGATACGAGCCGCGCGATTCGACAGCTCGAAAATATTTCCGTTCTCCCCGACGAGGATATTTTCCTTCGGGATGCCCATCTCCTCCGCGAGCTCCGCGTGGCGCACCAGCATGCGATATTCGCCGTGCATCGGGATGAAAAATTTCGGATGGATGAGGGAAATCATCGTCTTGAGCTCTTCCTGCGAGCCGTGGCCGGAGACGTGGACCTGCATGGCGCTGTTGGAAATGACGTGCGCGCCGAGACGCATCAATTTATCAATCGTGCGGCCGACGCTCGTCTCGTTTCCGGGAATCGGCGAGGCCGAGATAATCACCGTGTCGCCCGCGTGAATGGAAACTTGGCGATGGCTCCCGCCCGCCATGCGCGAGAGGCCGGCCATCGGTTCGCCCTGGCTGCCCGTCGTCAAAATGCAGAGCTGATCTTCGCGGTAGCGATTCATCTCGTCCGCCTCGATCAGCGTCCCTTCCGGCATCTTGAGATAGCCGAGCTCGCAGGCAATCGACACGACATTCACCATGGAACGGCCGAAAACGCACACTTTCCGGTCATGCGCGACGGCGGCATTGATCGCCATCTGCACGCGGGACACATTCGACGCAAATGTCGCCAAAATGATGCGCCCCTTCACGCCGGAAAACGCGCGCATCAGCGTGTCGGCCACGACCGCTTCCGACGGCGTGTAGCCGGGGCGCTCCGCATTCGTGGAGTCCGCGCAGAGCACCAGCACGCCGCGATGCCCGATTTCCGCGAGTTTATGCACATCCATGAGCTGCCCGTCGACCGGCGTATGATCGAATTTGAAATCGCCCGTATGGACGACGGTACCGAACGGCGTGCGGAAATAAATCCCGCAAGAATCCGGGATCGAATGGCAGACGTGGAAGAAACCGACTTTGAAAATGCCGAGGACGTACTCTTTCCCCGTTTCAATCACATTGAGCGCCGCCTTGGGGATGCGCGCTTCCTTGAGTTTCCCTTCGATGAGCCCGCAAGTCAGCCGCGACGCGTACACCGGCGCCGACACCTCGCGCAAAAGATACGAAAGCGAACCGATATGATCCTCGTGCCCGTGCGTAATCACAATGGCGCGAATTTTTTCTTTATTTTCGATGAGATAGCTGAAATCCGGGATGACGATGTCGATCCCCGGCATATCGTCCTCCGGAAACGCCATCCCCGCATCCAAGACGATGATATCCTCGCCGTAGCGAATCGCCGTCATGTTTTTTCCGACTTCTCCGAGTCCTCCCAAAGGAATAATTTGTAATTTTGTTTTTGCCAAGATAAACCTCCGTTTCCACGCAAAGAAACGCTCTTGCATCATCGCAGGAGTGCTTTTTGCATACGGGAAACGCCGAAACAGAGCCGCACCCCTCTGCGGCATCCGGCGTTTCCGAAAAAATAAATTGTGCCGTTCTATGTTCGCTATTTTGTATTATATCATAAGAAACGAAAATTTTCGCATGATTGGCTTTTTTGTCATGCGCAAGATAGTTATTAGTTATTAGTTTTTAGCTGTTAGTTTTAAGCGGTGTCGCCTCCGGCACTCAGCTTTTTCTTCACATAGAGGAACCATCACCCGGCGCTTCGCGCCACCCTCTTCCAGAAGAGGGCTGATTTGTACGCGCCTACGGCGCATTTATTAAAATGCGGCGGAGCCGCCACCTGCACTGCTCACTGCTCACTGCTAATTGCTAACTTTTAACCGCCTGACATCTTGACCTCTATGAGACGCCAGAAAAACTAACAGCTAGTAGCTAGCAACTAATAACTATCTTGCGTCTGAGAACCACGGCGAAACAAACAAAAAGGACTGCGAATCATGTTTCACAGTCCTTTTCGTTTGCTCTTCTTCATTTCCATTCCGCGACGAGATGCTGCAGATATTTCTTGAAATCCGGACCCAAATCATCGCGACGGAGCGCGTACTCCACCGTCGCGGCCAGATACCCCTGCTTGCTGCCCACGTCGTAGCGGCGACCTTCAAAATTGCAGGCGTAGACTTTTCCGTTTTGTGCTAGGACACGGAGCGCGTCCGTCAGCTGGATTTCTCCGCCCTTTCCGGGAAGCGTTTCCGCCAGAATCGGGAAAATGTCCGGCGTCAAAATGTAGCGCCCCAGGACGGCGATGCGGCTCGGCGCGTCTTTCGGCTCCGGTTTCTCCACCATGTCCGTCACGCGGCAAAGGCCGTCCGCCTCGTGCACGGCTTGAATGATACCGTAAGAGGAAACGGCTTCCGGCGCGACCTCTTGGCAGCCGAGCACCGCAGCGCCCGTTTTCTCGTACACGTCAATCAACTGCGACAGCGCCGGTTTCTCCGGATGGTACACGACGTCGTCGCCCAAGATGACCGCGAAAGGCTCGTCGCCCATGAAGGTCCTTGCGCAAGAAATCGCGTCGCCCAGGCCGCGCATGTGTTTCTGGCGAATGTAGTGAACGGTGATTTCCGCGACTTTTCGAATCTCCGCTAAAAGATCCGTCTTATCATGTTCGTACAAATGCCGTTCCAGCTCCGGCGAACTGTCGAAATGGTCCTCAATCGCGCGCTTGGCGTGACCGCTGATAATCAAAATTTCTTCGATGCCGCTTTCCAAAATTTCTTCCACGATGTACTGGATCGTCGGCTTGTCCACAATCGGCAGCATTTCCTTCGGCATGGCTTTCGTCGCCGGAAGGAAACGGGTCCCGTAACCGGCCGCGGGAATGACGGCCTTTCTAATCTTTTTCATGATGTTCTCCTTTTGTTTCACATGTTTCCTATTGTAGCTGATTTGCGCCGGTTTCACAAGGGCGATAGCACAAGCGCTGCTTATTGTTCATTAACTTTTGCGTCAGGCGCAAGATAGTTACTAGTTGCTAGTTATTAGCTGTTAGTTTTTTTGTGTCTCATACAGATCGAGACGGCAGACGTCAGACTGTCAGGCGCATGCTCGGCTTTGACTCTCAGGCGCGAGATAGTTATTAGCTTTTAGCCGCTAGCTTTTAGACAAAAGCGGTGTCACTTGTGCAAACGAACAGAAGCCTTAGGAACGTAGTGACGCGAGGCGACTGTGGGTGCCATGCAAAGCTCGCGACATTTTTATAAAATCGTCGCCGGAGGCGACACCGCTTAAAACTAACAGCTAAAAGCTAATAACTAATAACTGTCTCGGGCATGACACAAAAAGCTAAGCAAGCCGCTCCAAGCTCCCGGCTCCAGGCTATCTTGCGCCTGCCACAAAAAAAGAAGCAGGAAAAAAGTCCTGCCCCGGAGTTCTCAATTCTCAAATCTCAATTCTGCTTTTTATCTCTCTCTCGTCCGGCAAAGGCCTCTGTCGCAATTCCGAAGGAAACGAAGCATGTGCTCGATTTCCTCCGAGGCAGCGAGTTCCTGTTCCATTTCCGCAATCGCGTCGACGAGTTTCAAATTGGAACGGAAAATGAGACGATACGCTTTTTTGAGATCGTTCTTCGTTTCCGCACTGATCTGGCGACGGGAAATGCCGACGCTGTTGAGACCGACGACGCGGGCGGGGTTTCCGTCCGCAATGACGAAGGGGCAGATATCCTGCACGATTTTCGACATGCCGCCGACCATCGCACCTTCGCCGATCTTCACAAATTGATGAATCCCCGACATGGCGCCGATGACCGCGTAATCCTCGATGATGCCGTGGCCGGCGATCCCGGAGTAGCCGGAAATGACGATGTGGTTTCCGATGCAGCAATTGTGCGCGATATGGGTATAGGCCTGGAACATATTGTACGAGCCGATGCGCGTCTCGCAATTTTCGCCCGTCGCGCGGTGAATCGTACAAAATTCGCGGAGCTGATTGCCGTCTCCGATGACGACGGTGCTGTGCTCGCCTTCGTATTTCAAATCTTGCGGATCTTCCCCGATGACGGCACCGGGATAGACGTGATTGTTCTTCCCCATGCGCACATTTTTCGCGATGACCGCATTCGCACCGATAATCGTGCCCTCGCCGATTTCACAATGAGGGCCGATGACCGCAAATGGACCGATGACGACATTTTTGTGAATGACGGCGGTGGGATCGACGCTGGCTGTGGCATGGATTTCCGGATCCATGTCTTTGACGATTGAAAGTTCCATTCTCCTCACCTTTCCGTGAATATTTCCGAACTTAAAGCATTGCTTACTATATACTCAGACGGGAAATACAGGAAACCAACAGCAAAATTTGCGAGTTTTGCGGGAAACAGATTCTTTTTCTCCCGAAAACTCGCAAATCCGATATGATTTCACCGTTTTTCTTTTCTTTACTTCAAATTTTCCGTCGGATCCATAAGGTAGAACATGAAATCCGCGGACGCTTTCAGGTTTCCGTCCACATGGCTTTCGCAATGCACGCGCCCCATGCGGCCGTGAATGCGCTCGATGACGGCGCGCATGACCATGACGTCTCCCGGCACGACGGGCGAGCGGAAACGCACTTTATCCATCCCGGTGAACATCGGAATGAAGCCGCGATTTTCTTCCGGATACTGCAGGCAGACACCGCCGACCTGCGCCATCGCTTCACAAATGAGCGCGCCCGGCATGATGGGTTTCCCCGGAAAATGCCCGGTGAATTGCGGTTCATTCATCGTGACACATTTGATCCCGACGGCGTAGTCCATCGGAACGAGCTCCGTAATCTTGTCCACCAAGAGAAACGGATAGCGATGCGGCAAAATGTCCATAATTTCTGTGACGTCAAGTTCCATGAGAATCCTCCTATTATAAAAAATAAATCCTTTGTTTCCTTATTTCATTGTCAATAATTTTTCAGATAGCGCGCCATTCAAGGCGTGGCTTCCGTTCACGGCGATAATGTGCGCCGAGAGCGGTCCCACGAGGGAAATATCGCCCAAAATGTCCAAAATTTTATGGCGGACGAGTTCATCCGTCCAATGCAAATCCGACAAACATCCGTCCTCGGAGTAAACGACGGCATTGTCTGTCGTGCCGCCCTTCCCGAGTCCCATTTTCCGCATGGCTTCGAGCTCCCATGTGAAACCAATCGTGCGCGCGGCCGCGATTTCTTTTTGGTAGGAATCGGGCGTGATGACGAGATCGAGCATCTGCGTGCCGAGCATCGGATGCGGATTGATCGATGTGTAGGTAATGCGAAGGCCGTCATAGGGAAGCGCCGCGACGAATTTTTGACCGTCGTAGACCGCGACGGATTGGGAAAGCGTCAAGATTTCCCGCTCTTTTGTCTGCGCCGCGCGCCCGGCTTTTTGAATCATGTCGACGAACGTCTTCGCGCCGCCGTCTGCGACGGGAGGCTCCGGGCTGTCCATCTCAATCAGGCAGTTATCGACCTCCATCGCATAAAGCGCGGAAAGGACGTGCTCGACGGTGAAAACTTTCGCATCGCCCGCGGAAAGTGTCGTCGCGCGATTCGTATCCGTCACAAAATCCGGATGCGCCGCGACCGTCGGTCTCCCGGGCAAATCCGTCCGACAAAAGACGATCCCGGTATCTTCCGCTGCCGGCCGAAGTGTCATCACGACCGGAAGCCCGGAATGAAGCCCGTTTCCCGAAAAGGAAACCGGCTCTCGTAAAGTGTGCTGGGTTCGTTTCAATGTATATACCTTTCCAGTTTAAAACAGAATTGAGAATTGAGGGGCATGACCATTTCTCGTTTCCCTTTTATGGCATTTGTGCCGGGAGTTTTTCTGCTGTCAGAATTGAGAAAATCGGTGTGCGCTTCGCGCGTTTTATAAAAATCGTCGCCGGAGGCGACACCTGCGCTCAATTCTCAATTCTCAATTCTCAAATCTTTATTGCCTAAGGCAGCTTATCGTCTGCATTGCCAATGACTAACTCGCCCCATTGTACCCGTTTTCCGAAAATCGTGCAAATCAAAGAACGCAAATCCGTTTCATTTCCCGACGCAGAAACGGCTGAAGATGGCGTGAATCAGGTCTTCGTCCATGGTCTCGCCCGTGATTTCGCCCAGGAGCTGATACGCTTCCGTGAGGTCGATGGCGAGGCAATCGGCGGACAGTTTTTGCTCGGCGGCGGTTTTCGCCCGAAGGACGGCGTCCAAGGCGCGGCGCACGAGGTCTGTATGACGCGCATTGGTGAGGACGAGCGCACGACCGTCGTCGATGTCCTGCAGCCCGGCCGCTTTCGCAAGAGCCTCTTCCAGTGCCGCCATCCCGTCACCCGTTTGCGCCGAAAGGGAGAGAATCGATGCCCCAGGCAAAATTTCCCGCAAATCGGTTTCGGAAACGGATGGGGCCAAATCGGTTTTATTCAAAAGAAGCAATGATTTTTTGCCGGAGAGCGCCGCGAGAAGCGCTCGGTCTTCTTCTGTGAGCGGCGCGGAGGCATCGAAGACGGCGAGAATGAGATCCGCCGTTTCCATGGATTTTTTCGCGCGCGCAATGCCAATTTGCTCGATGAGATCCTCCGCCCGGCGAAGACCGGCGGTGTCCATGAGGACAATCGACGCGCCGCCGATGCGAACCGTTTCCTCAATTGTGTCGCGTGTCGTCCCGGGAAGCTCGGTCACGATGGCGCGATCTTCGGCCAAGAGCGCATTGAGCAGACTGGATTTCCCCGCGTTCGGCCGCCCGACGATGGAAACGCGCAGGCCTTCTTTCAAAATGCGGCCGTTTTTTGCACGCGTCAAAAGCGCCGAAAGCGATGTTTCCAAATCGGAAAGCGCGAGAAGCGTATCCTCTCGCGTCGGCTCTTCCAAATCTTCTTCCGGATAATCGATCGTGACTTCGAGCGAGCCGATGAGATCGGAGAGTGCTTGGCGCGTTTCTTTTACGTAGCGGGACAGCGCGCCGGTCAGATGGCTTTCGGCCTGCAGAAGAGCGGCGCGATTTTTCGCCGTGATGATGTCCATGACGGCTTCGGCTTGCGAAAGATCGAGGCGCCCGTTCCAAAAGGCGCGCGCGGTAAAAGCGCCGGGCTCGGCGGGAAGGGCGCCGGCGGCAAAGGCAAGGGAAAGCGTCTCAGACAAGGCTTCGGACGAGCCGTGAATCTGGATCTCGACGACGTCCTCGCCCGTGTAGGAATGCGGCGCGGGCATGTACACGGCCAGCCCTTCGTCAATCGCGCGGTCGCCGTCCGTCACGTGCCCGTAATACAGAAACCGCGGCTTGGCGTCTGCCAAATTTTTCAAATTCCGGGCACAAAAAAGGCGCGAGGCAATGCGAAGGGCATCGCGTCCGCTGATCCGGACAATGCCGATCCCGCCCTCCCCCGCCGCCGTCGCAATGGCCGCAATGGTGGTGTCTTCGTACATAGGACTCCTTGATGTAAGAGATAATGGTGTGCTGAATTTTAGGAGTCAGACGCAAGATAGTTAGCAGTTAGCAGTGAGGAGTTAGCAGTG
>CAVEYT010000023.1:0-12467 GCA_963619995.1 Acutalibacteraceae bacterium
CTTTGACGCAGTATTGCATCATTATGCCGCAAAATAAGATTCTTCGATTGAATCAGTGGTTCCTTAAATCATCTTCGCCCGATCCAGCACCGACTGCGGGATTTGGATGCCGAGCAGCTCCGCCTCCGCTTTATTGATATAGAGCGTCGACGATTTCGCCGCTTCCACCGGATGATCCTTCACCGCGTTTTTCCCTTCCAGAATATCGGAAGCCATTTGGCCCGCCTGGTAGCCGATGTCATAGTAGCTGATGGATTCGGACGCCAAGACGCCATTCTCCACGTGACCCACTTCCGCGCCGTACACCGGAATCTTCGCGGCATTGGCCACACTCATGAGCGTCGGGATCGCGCTGGCGACCACATTGTCCGTCGGCACGTAAATCGCATCGACGTCGCCGACGAAAGCTTCCGCTATCTGCTGGATGTCATTGATGGAATTGACCGTGCGCTCCACGACCGTGATCCCGAGCGGCGCGCAAAGTTTCTTCAATTCTTCGGCCTGAATGACGGAATTGATTTCGCTCGAATTGTAAATGATGCCGATGCGCTTGGCGTCCGGCTGAATCTCCCGGATGAGCGCGACTTCCTTGTCGACCGGGCCGCGATCGCTCGTCCCCGTGACATTGGCATCCGGCGCTGCCTCCGATTTCATCAGCTTGGCCGTCTCGTAATTTGTAATCGCCGTGCAAACAATCGGAATCTCCGACGTGGCATTGGCCATGGCCTGCGCCGCCGGCGTCGACACCGCGCCGATCAATTTATATTTCCCGGAAACGAAACGATTGGCGATCGAGCGCAAATTGGACTGATCGCCCTGCGCGTTTTGCTGATCGATCTCAATTTTCCCGGTAAGCCCGCGATCCTCCAATGCTTTCACAAAGCCTTGATTCGCCGCGTCCAGCGCCGGATGCTGCACAATCTGCACAATCCCGACCTTCGGCTTTTCGCTGTCCGCCGTCTTTCCGCAGCCGGCCAGCATGCCCAATGCCACCGCGCCGAGAGCCGCCAGAATTACCGCTTTTTTCAAATGTCTGCCTTCCATGCTTCTCATCCTCCCAAAAATTTGTTTCCCGCGAAACGTTTCCATGTTTCCACAGTTTCATTTCCAATCGATACGCCCGTTTTTTTCGGAAACCGTCCTTCGATTGATTTTGTTATTATACCACAGCCCCCTTATTTTTGGCGCTGCTATTTGTCACAGACAAAAGAATCATTTATAATATACTTCATCAGTAATAAAAGGAGGGGAAATTTGCCATGGATTTTTTTGTAGACTCGAGCACAGAAGAAATCGATGAATTGGTCCGGCGTCGGCAATGGAAACGTCTTTTGACGGCGACATTTGTCTTGAATGCCTTGCGATACAACGACAGCTACGGAAACAAAATCGAGCAAGATATTTTTAAGCTGACAAAATTCGCATACCGGCCGAATCCAAATGAAATGTATCCCGTCTTGCATTTTTTGGAGGAATACGGATACGTGGAAAGCCATTGGCTCTCTCCGGAAAAGCGCAGCAAGCGCATCTATCACATCACAAGAAAAGGAAGAGAAGCGCTGCCGTACATGAAATTCCAAGTCTTGGCGTGGACAAAAAATCTGCAAACTTTGATCAATACCATCGAAAAAGAATTCGGTCCGAAATGAGTGGGCGCCGTTTGACAAACTCGGCGTCGCCACGTATAATGTTTGAGTTAATGATTTTTCTCGGAGTTTTTTCCGGGAATCCTGCGAATGTATTGCCTATCAGTAAGGAGGTGCAAACATGCCGGCTCCAAAGAATAAAAGTTCGAGAGCGCGTCGCGACAAAAGACGTGCCAATTGGAAACTGACGGTACCGGGTCTCGTCGAATGCCCGCAGTGCCACGAAATGAAAATGCCTCATCGCGTCTGCCCGATTTGCGGTTTCTACAAAGGAAAATCCGTCGTCGCAGCCAAAACAGAGGACTAAAAAACGCAATGAAAAACACACTCATGAAAAGAGTGTGTTTTTTGTTGTCTATTTTACTCGGAAACGCCGGAATGCAGCCGACTCATTCGCTCCGCGCTTTTGTATCCCAAACATCCGGCAAAGATGGAAACCGGAAATTTTCGGAGCGTGCCGTTGTACGCGTCGGCGGCTCGATTGTACGCGGCTCTTGCGACGATCAGGCGATTTTCGGCGGCCGCGATAGAGGTCTGCACGTCCTGAAATTCTTCGCGCGCCGTCAAGTACGAATAATTTTCCGCTGCCAAGAGGAGCATGCCGATGTCGGCGGACAATTTTTCATTCGCCTCCCGCAGGTCTTTCACCGTCGTCGCCGCCAAAACGGTTTTGGCCAGCTCTTCCGCTTCCAGCCGCGTCGTCGCTTCTTTCGACGAAAAACTTTTCAGCTCGCGACACAAATCCGGCACGCATTGGGCTCGCTCATGCGCCGCTGCCGTGACGTTTTCCTCGGCGGCGCGGACTCGATCCCACTCCGGCGCGAGCGTCGAATCCGTCCAAACGGCGCCCGCCCCCGCGACGCCGCACAAAAGAAGCAGGAACAAAAACAATTTCTTCATGTCGGCTCTCCTTCCGTTTCCGGCACGTCCCCGTTCGCCAAAAAATTCTGTTTCTCATCCTTCGTCATGTGCAGGAAACGGTACAGCGTCTCCGCCGCCGGGCGATTCATTCCTTTGACGCGGGACAATTCCTCCACGCCCGCTTTCTCCATTTCCTCCAGCGAACGAAACGCGCGCCACAAAGCGTTTCTCCGCGTCGCGCCGATGCCGGGAATGTGATCGAGCAACGATTCCGCATTGCGCTTGACCGTCCATTTTCTGTGATACGTGATGACAAAACGATGCGCCTCGTCGCGAATGTATTGCAAGAGCAAGAGCGCCGGCTCGTGCGGGTCCAAAAGAACGGGCGTGTCGGATGCTTCCGTGTAAATTTCTTCCATCCGCTTCGCCAGCCCGATGACCGGCGCGGTGACGCCGCAAGCGCGGATGACCGGAAGCGCCGCGTGAAGCTGCCCCAATCCGCCGTCCAGGACGATGAGATCCGGCTTTGCCCAATCGTTTTCGCCGCCGTAGCGCCGCGCCATGATTTCGGCCATCGATTTGAAATCGTCCGGCGCGCCCTGCGTCGTCTGCAATTTGAATTTGCGGTACTCGCTCTTCGCCGGGCGTCCGCCTTCAAAGACGACCATGGACGCGACCGTCTCCGCGCCTTGGTTATGGGAAATATCGAAACATTCCATCCGCTCGGGCAGCTGCGGCAGGTGCAACAATTCTTTGAGCCTCGCCGGTGCGGCGCTTTCGCGGGCCTCCCGGTATTCCCATTGCAATTTTTTATCCGCCAAATATTTCGCCGCATTGGCCGCCGCCATATCCGTGAGGCGCTTTTTGAAACCGCGCTCCGGCACATAGAGATGCACGCCGCCCGTCCGTCCGCGTCCCAGCCAATCCGCCAGAAGCGCCGCGTCTTCGGGAAGAGTCGGCACCAAGATTTCTTTCGGTACGGACACGGCATCCGCCCCGTAAAATTCTTTGAGAAACCCGGCCAAAAGCGCCGCGTCCGTCTCGCCCTCCGTATCCGGAATGCTGTAATTTTCTTTTCCGATCATGCGCCCGTAGCGAATGTAAAAAATTTCCAGCGCCGTGTGCCGCCCGTCCCGCGCAAGCCCGATCACGTCGAAATCACCGGCCTGCGCGACGATGTGCTGCCGCTGTTGCACGCTTCTGACCGCTTGCAGGCGATCACGGAGCTTCGCCGCCGTTTCAAAATCCAGATTCTCCGCCGCCGCCTCCATTTCTTTTTTCAGCCGCGTCGCCAGCGCCGTCGAGCGTCCTTCAAAAATATCGCAAATCCCGCGCACGATGTCCGCATATTCCTCTTTCGTACAAAGTCCGTGGCACGGCGCGGCGCAATAGCCGAGATGGTACTGCAGGCACGGCCGCTCCACTTTCATGCTGCGACAGGTGCGAATCGGATATTCCGCACGCAAAAGGCGGAGCGTTTCCTTCAGCCCGCCCACGTCGGTGAAGGGACCGAAATAATGCGCCCCGTCTTCGCGCTTGATGTTTCTCGTGATAAACATCCGCGGCCATTCTTCTTTTGTAATCTTGAGATACGGATAGCTTTTGTCGTCGCGAAGGGAAATATTGTATTTCGGGTGGAGCTCTTTGATGAGACTGCATTCCAAAATCAGCGCCTCCATCTCCGTTGCCGTCATCGTGATGTCGAGATCCTCGGCGTGGCGCATCATCGCGGCGACTTTCGGCGAGCGGTTTTTGTCCTCGCGCACATACGAACGCACGCGATTCTTGAGATTCACCGCTTTCCCGACGTAAATGACCTTTCCGTTTTTATCCTTCCAGCGATACACGCCCGGACAAGTCGGGAGCGCCTCGACTTTTGCGCGGATATTGTCATTCACCGCGATCATGATGTTTCTCCATCAATTGGCGCGTGCGCTCGATGATGGGTTTCAAATATTGTCCCGTGTACGAACGCGGCTCCTCACAAATTTCTTCCGGCGTCCCCGTCGCAATGACTTCGCCGCCGCGCTCGCCGCCTTCCGGCCCCAAATCGATGATGTAATCCGCGACTTTGGCGACGTCCAAATTGTGCTCAATGACGACGACCGTATTTCCCTGATCGACCAAGCGATGCAAAATTTCCAACAGTTTCCGAATATCCTCGCTGTGGAGCCCCGTCGTCGGCTCATCCAAAATGTAGAGCGTGCCGCCCGTCGCGCGCCGCATCAGCTCCGTCGCCAATTTCACGCGCTGCGCTTCGCCGCCGGACATCGTCGTCGCCGGCTGCCCGAGATGAATGTAGCCGAGCCCCACCTCCGCGAGCGTTTCCAGTTTCTTCAAAATTTTCGGATGCGCGTCAAAGAAAGTCAACGCTTCGTCGACCGTCATATTGAGGACATCGGAAATATTTTTCCCTTTGTACGTGACCTGCAGCGTCTCGCGATTGTAGCGCGCGCCGTGGCAGGTCTCGCACGGCACGTACACATCGGAGAGGAATTGCATTTCAATTTTCAAGATCCCGTCTCCGTGGCAGGTCTCGCAGCGTCCGCCCCGGACGTTGAAACTGAAACGCCCCGGCTTGTAGCCGCGCATTTTCGCTTCCGCCGTCTGGCTGTAGAGCTCGCGGATGTCATTGAAAACGCCGGTGTACGTCGCCGGATTGGAGCGCGGCGTGCGGCCGATGGGCTGCTGATCGATGTCGATGATTTTGTCGATGTATTCACCGCCCAAGATTTTTTCAAATTGCCCCATGCGGTAATACGTCCGATTTTTCATATTCGACAGGCCGCGGAAGAGAATATCGTTCACGAGCGTCGATTTCCCGCTGCCCGATTCGCCCGTGACGACGGTCAATGCCCCGAGCGGAACGGAAACGTCGATGTGCTTCAGATTGTGCTCGGACGCGCCGATAATCTTGATGAAAAGCCCGTTTCCTTTTCTGCGCTCGCGCGGCAGCGGGATGTATTTTTTACCGGAAAGATATTGCCCCGTGTACGATGCTTTCACTTTTTGGATATCGGAAACGCGACCCTCCGCGACGACATAGCCGCCGGCCTCACCCGCGCCCGGTCCGATGTCGACGATCCAATCGGCCGCGCGAATCGTGTCCTCGTCATGCTCGACGACAATCAGCGTATTTCCGATGTCGCGCATATTTTTCAGCGTCGCAAGCAATTTGTCATTGTCGCGCTGGTGAAGGCCGATGGACGGCTCATCCAAAATGTAGAGCACGCCAACGAGCCCCGATCCGATTTGCGTCGCGAGACGAATGCGCTGCGCCTCGCCGCCCGAAAGTGACGACGCACTCCTAGACAGCGTCAAGTAATCCAGCCCGACATTTTCCAAAAACGTCAAGCGCGCCAAAATTTCTTTCAGAATCTGATCGGCGATTTTCGCTTCTTTTTCCGTGAAATCGATCTGACGCAAAAATTCGATCAGCCGCGTCACGGACAAATCCGACACGTCCGCGATGGAGAGACCGCCGACGCGAAACGCGAGACTTTCCGGACAAAGCCGCGCGCCGTGGCAGACGGGACACGGCTTTTCGACGAGATACTCCGCGAGCTCCTCCTTCATTTTATCCGTGAACGCCTCTTCGTAGCGGCGCTTCACCATCGGCACGATGCCCTCAAAGACGCGATGATACGTCTTCCGCTCCCCGCGCATATTTTCGTATTGGAAATCGAACGCTTCGCCGCCGCCGTTTTCAAAAATTTCTTTCGCATCATCCGATAAATCATCAAAGCACGCATCCATCGTGAGCCCCTGCGCCGCGAGAAAACCGCCGAGCTGCCGATACAGCCAGCTGTCCCCGTTCACCGGAAACGAGCGAATCGCCCCCAGCCGAAACGGCATCTTGGGATCGGGCAGGACGCGCGCGAAATCGACTTCCAGCGACGAGCCCAGCCCCATGCAGGACGGACACGCGCCAAAAGGATTATTGAACGAAAAAATCCGCGGCTCAGCCTTCGGAAGGGAAATGCCGCATTCCGGGCAGGCGAAATGCGTGCTGAAAAGCAAATCTTTTTCGCCCAAAATGTGCGCGACCATGAGCCCGTCGCCCAATTTCAGTGCCGTTTCCACGGAATCCGCCAGCCGCGACGCGACATCTTTTCGCACGACGAGGCGATCCACGACGACTTCCACCGTATGTTTCTTGTTCTTTTCCAGCTCCGGGACGTCGGAAATTTCATACACCGTGCCATCGGCGCGGAGCCGCACATAGCCTTGCTTTTGGAGTTCCTCTATCAGCTTTTTGTGCGTCCCTTTTTTCGCCACCGCGACCGGCCCCAAGATGAGAAGTTTCGTCCCCTCCGGCAGTTTCATCAATTCTTCGACAATCTGATCCGGCGCCTGCCGCGTGATCGGCCGCCCGCAAGACGGACAAAACGCGCGGCTCGCGTGCGCATACAGCATACGCAAATAATCGTGAATCTCCGTCACCGTCCCCACCGTAGAGCGCGGATTGTGGCTCGTCGACTTCTGATCGATGGAAATCGCCGGCGAAAGCCCTTCGATTTTATCGACTTCCGGCTTATTCATCTGCCCCAGAAACTGCCGCGCATACGCCGAGAGCGACTCCACGTATTTCCGCTGCCCTTCCGCATAAATCGTATCAAAAGCCAGCGACGATTTCCCCGATCCCGACAGACCGGAAAACACAATCAACTTATTTCGCGGCAATTCCAAATCAATATTCTTCAAATTATTCTGCCGGGCACCCCGGATCACAATTCCTTTTTCCATATCGTTCCTTTATGTAAAACAAACAATGTAATACACAGTTTAGAACGTCAAGCGCAAGAGAGTTAGCAGTTAGTAGTTAGAAGTTAGTAGTTCAGGTGTCGCCTGCGGCGACAATTTTTATAATGCGCCAAAGGCGCGTACCTGCACTGCTCACTGCTCACTGCTAACTGCTAACTTTTAACGTCCGACGTTTTCCTCTCTATGAAACACCCAAAGCCTTCACACCCGTTTCTTTCTCGGCCGCGAAATCCTCTTCTTCGCGCTCGCCATTCGCTTCATCGCCGATTGCGCCTGGGAGCCGAAGCGGTCGCTCCATTGCTGACGGAGCTCCGCCAAGGTGTCGCGCCATAGGGCCGCCTCTTCGTATTCCATCGCTTTCGCCGCGCGTTTCATGTCCCGCTCCGCGTCTTGGATTTTTTGATACAACGCTTCGTCCGAAAGCCCGTCCGTTTCCTCTCGTCCGCCGTAATCCGCCGCCTCGTCTTCCACTTTCGTCAGGTCGATGAGATCCTTTACTTTTTTCTGTATCGTCTGCGGGACAATGCCGTGCTCCTCGTTGTACGCCTGCTGTATCGCGCGGCGACGCTCCGTTTCCGAAATCGCGCGCTGCATGGAATCCGTCACTCGGTCCGCATACATAATGACGTGCCCGTGCGCGTTTCGTGCCGCGCGACCGATCACCTGAATCATCGACGTTTCCGAGCGAAGAAACCCTTCTTTGTCCGCGTCCAAAATGGCGACGAGCGACACTTCCGGCATGTCCAGCCCTTCACGCAGCAAATTGATGCCGACCAAGACGTCAAAAACGCCCGCGCGCAAGTCTCGGATAATTTCCGCCCGCTCAATCGTCGCCACGTCCGAATGCAGATACCGCACGCGAATCCCGACCTCCGTCAGGAAATCCGTGAGATCCTCCGCCATTTTCTTCGTCAGCGTCGTCACCAGCACACGCTCGCCCGCGTCCATCCGCTTGTGGATTTCCCCGAGCAAATCGTCCATCTGCCCCGCAATCGGCCGCACTTCCACGGACGGATCCAAAAGCCCCGTCGGGCGGATAATCTGCTCGGCCACATTCGTCTGCGCGCCCATTTCATACGGCCCCGGCGTCGCCGAGACGTAAATAATCTGGTTGATGCGCTCCGTAAATTCGTCGAATGTCAGCGGCCGATTGTCCAGCGCCGACGGCAGACGGAAACCGTACTCCACCAGATTCGTTTTCCGCGAGCGGTCCCCATTGTACATCGCGCGAAGCTGCGGCACCGTCACGTGCGATTCATCGATCATGATGAGAAAATCATCCGGGAAATAATCCAAGAGCGTGAAAGGCGGATCCCCCGGCGCGCGATTCGACAAATGCCGCGAATAATTTTCAATCCCCGAGCAATAGCCCACCTCGCGCATCATTTCCAAATCATACTGCGTCCGCTGCTCCAGCCGCTGCGCCTCGAGCAATCGATCCCGCGCCCGCAATTCCGCCAGCCGCTCGGCGAGCTCCGCCTCGATGCTCTGCTCGGCGCGGAGCATTTTCTCCGACGTCGTGACATAGTGAGACGCCGGAAATATCGCGATATGATTGCGCGTCGCCACCGTTTCCCCCGTGACCACATCAAATTCCGAGAGCCGCTCGATCTCGTCTCCGAACATCTCAATCCGCACGCCCGTATGATTCGACGACGCCGGAAACACGTCCACGATATCGCCGCGCACGCGAAATGTATCGCGCGTGAAATTCAAATCATTTCGCAGATACTGCATCGAGACCAGTTTCTCCAAGATGGCCTCACGAGAAATTTCCTCGCCCGGCCGAAGCGAAAGCCCCATCGTGGAGTAATCCTCCGGATCGCCCAGGCCGTAAATGCAGGAAACGGACGCCACGATGATGACATCCCGCCGCTCGAAAAGCGCCATCGTCGCCGAATGCCGCAGCCGGTCGATTTCCTCATTCATCGACGAATCTTTTTCGATGTACGTGTCCGTCGTGGGAATGTACGATTCCGGCTGATAATAATCGTAATAGGAAACGAAATAATACACGGCGTTGTCCGGGAAGAAATCCTTAAATTCGCTCGCCGTCTGCGCCGCGAGCGTTTTATTCGGAGAAATAATCAGCGTCGGCCGCTGCACCTCCTCGATGACCTTGGCCATCGTGAATGTCTTCCCCGTCCCCGTCGCGCCGAGCAGCACCTGCGCCCACTCGCCGCCGCGAAGTCCATCGACCAAAGACGCCACCGCTTTCGGCTGATCCCCCGTCGCAGAAAACGGCGCCTTCAGACGAAACGGAATCCCCGTCTCGTAATCGGGCCGCAAAATCTCTGAATGTGCCATCCTTATCCTCGCTAAAATGACCGCTTCCCGTCGGCCGTTTACCGTTTACCGTTTACCGTTCCTCACATAGAGATGTTAAGCCCCATCTCTATCAGCAGTCCGTTTTTTATCTCAAACGCCGCCAAAAGTAAAAAAAGCACAAAGCCCGGCCCCTCATCTCTCATCTCTCATCTCTCATCTCTTTCACGGCACAAGGCGCAGAAAGCCAAGAAAGCGTCTGACGTCTGATATCTGACTTCTGATGTCTCGACCTCTATGTCACGCCCGGTTCACGGTCCACGGATAACGGATAACGACCAACGGCCAACGGCCAACAGCCATCAGTTTCCTTCATACGCCCGCACCCGAAGTGTGAGCCCCTTTTCGTCGCAAATTTTTCGGCAAAGCGCAATCTCCGCCGCGTCCTCCACTTTGTCCACCACCGTCATGACGACGTGCGGGACGACCGCCTTGGCGCGCACGGCAAAATCCAGCATCGCGTCAAACGATCCGATCCCGTGGCGGCTTCTTGTCAGCGCCAGATAGCGCTCCGCATTCGACGCGTTGAGGCTGATGGAAATCGTGTCCAAAAGCCCCGCAAAATCCTTCGTGATGTCGCGCCCGTGCTCGAGATTTCCCAGCCCGTTCGTATTGAGCCGCGTCGGAATCTCCGGATGCGTTTCCTTCATGAAACGAAGCACCTCACACAGCACCTCCTGCCGCATCGTCGGCTCGCCGAAGCCGCACACGACCGCTTCCGAGACCCTCTCCCACGGCACCGTAGCCAAATCCGCTTTGAAATCCGCCGCCGTCGGCTCCTCGCCCCCGTACCAAAGCGTCGCTTCCTCGCCCATGTGTTTCAAGCCGCGCAAACAAAACGTACACGCGCAATTACACCGATTCGTCAGATTGATGTACACCCCGCGCGTTTCGCCCGCTGAAAGCCGCGCCATTCCCTCTGCGACGGAAATATATTTCCCGCCCGTTTCCACCGTATACACACGCATTGCCATTTATTTCAGCTCCGTCAAATACTCTTCAAAGGCCAGGCCCCAATTCCATGGCAAATCCAGCGCCACCGTGTATTCCAGCACGCGATGAATGAAATCCGCCGCCTTGCGCACCGCATCCGGCAGCGCCTCGCCACGCACCAGAGACGCCGCGACAATCGCTGAAAAGACATCCCCCGTCCCCGAGCGATCCCCGCCGACTTTGGCCGTGGACACGACGACCGGCGCCTTTCCCTTTTCCACAATGAAATTTTTCACCAGTCCCGCGTCGCAAAGCCCCGTAATCACCACGCCGGACGGCCCGCGATCAAGCAGCGCCGCCGCCATCTCCGCAAGCTCTTCCTCCGAGACGCGCCCGCCTGTCGGATACGGCCGTCCCAAGAGCTCACAGCACTCCGTCAAATTCGGCGTCACCACATCCGCATACGCCAAAAGCCGCCGCATCTCCCGGCACATCTCCTCCGTGTACGACGAATACAGCCGCCCGTAGTCCCCCATGACCGGATCCACCATGACGCAAGTTTCCTTTTCGCGAAACATCTCAATGCAATCGATCACAATCCCAATCTGCTCCGCCGACCCGATGAAACCCGTCAAAATCCCGTCAAAAGAAATCCCGTTCTCCTTCCAATTTTCCATATACGGCCGCATCCGCGCCGTGTAATCGTCGAGGACATGCGAAGGGAAACCCGTGTGCACCGAAAGAATCGCCGTCGGCAGCGGACAAGCCTGCACCCGAAGCGCCGACACCAGCGGAAGCTGCACCGCCAGCGAGCACCGCCCAAACCCGGTCAAATCATTAATCACCGCCAACCGTCTCTGTCTCTCCATACTTCCTCCGTCAAACAAATTTTTCTCAATTATACCACGGGGAAACAGGGAGGCGGGAGCTTGGAGCCAGGAGCCGGGAGCCGGGAGCGACGTGCTTGGCTTTTTTTGTCGCTCGCAAGA
The DNA here is from genome assembly GCA_963619995.1 of Acutalibacteraceae bacterium. Taxonomy (GTDB): domain Bacteria; phylum Bacillota; class Negativicutes; order Veillonellales; family Dialisteraceae; genus UBA1822. Next base: position 11,519 of record CAVEYT010000023.1, read on the forward strand.
TAGCGATTAGCTTTTAGCTGCTAGCTGTTAGTTTTTTTGCGGCTCATAGAGGTGGAGACGTCAGGCTAAAAAAGTTAGCAGTGAGCAGTTCGCAATTAGCAGTGCAGGTGTCGCCTCCGGCGACGATTATTAAAATGCGGCGGAGCCGCTTCCGGTCAAGCCTTCTTCGGAAGCGCCTCCGGCGCATTTTTATAGCGCTTCGCGCCGCAAACCAAAAGAGCGACCGCGCGGCCGCCCTTTTTTATTTGAGGTATTGATCCAAAATTTGGGGGATTTTTTGTGACAAGGACGCTGCTTTTTCTTCTGCTTCCTTGATTTTTTGCTCCCATGCTTCGATTTGTGCGACAGCACCATCTTGTGTCTTTCGATCCGGGACGGTGAATGTGATTCCTTGGATTCTGTCGATGGAGGCGCGATAGGCGCGGGAGAAGCCGTGCGCTTTTCCTTCGCGTTCCAGGACGTGTGCCAGGTAGCGCGGATGAACGGCTTCGGTCTTCACGCGCAGGACGCCGCAATGATCTGTCGGATAAAACGGCTTGTCTTTTGGCATATAGGAAACCATCCAGTCTCCGTCGATGCCCCACAAAACGGACGGCTCGGAAAAATCGGTCAGAAGAAGTTTATCCGTATATCCGAATGGCTCGATGACGTTTGCGCTGTAGACGGGAATATCCCCCTCCGGAGACAATTCTTTATTGAGTACGCGCTTGCCGATGGAAACGGAAAAAAGTCCTTTATCCGCCAAACTTATTTTACTATTGTTTTTGGGGGGGGCGACTATAATATCGAGCTCATTAAATAATGTTTCGATTCTTTTCCGATAGTCTTCTATCGTCATACGTGTCATGCGATATTCTTCATCGACCTTTTCGCATTCTTTGATAATCTGTTGTTGGACGGAAAGCGGCGGCACGGGAATTTTTACATTTTCACGAAGATATTGCGAGTT
>CAVEYT010000024.1:0-12430 GCA_963619995.1 Acutalibacteraceae bacterium
TCGTCGCCGCAGGCGACACCTGCCCTCAATTCTCAATTCTCAATTCTCAATTCTTTACGCACCAAAAAAGCCCCGCGCAAAAATGTATCATCATTTTCACGCGGGAGCTTTCGTTTCCAAAACATTATACCGTGATATTTTCTTCTTTCTTCACATCGAGCTTGATATGGAGTTCCTTCAGCTGTCTGTCCGTCACGACGCCCGGCGCTTTTGTCATTTGGTCGATGGCGCTTTGTGTCTTCGGGAAAGCAATCACGTCGCGAATCGTCTTGCAGCGCAGCATGAGCATGACGAGGCGGTCGAGACCGAGCGCGATACCTGCGTGCGGCGGTGCGCCGTATTGGAACGCGTCCAGGAGGAAACCGAATTTTTCTTTGGCTTCTTCGTCGGAAATGCCGATGGCTTCAAAGACTTTCTGCTGCAATTCTTCCTGATAAATACGGAGCGAACCGCCGCCGGCTTCGACGCCGTTCAAGACCATGTCATACGCTTTGGCATGGACACGGGCGGGGTCGGTCAAAAGATATTCCACATCTTCGTCGCGCGGCGCAGTGAAAGGATGGTGCTCGGCGACGTAACGTTTCTCTTCCTCGCTGTATTCGAACATCGGGAAGTCCGTGACCCAGCGGAAACAGAACGCATCGGGATCGATGAGATTCATGCGACGTCCCATTTCCAGACGGAGCTCGCCCAGCGCTTGCGCGACGACTTTCGGTTTGTCGGCGATGATGAGAATGAGATCGCCCGTTTCCGCTTCGCAATGTTTCCCAATCTCGCGAATTTTATCTTCGCCCAAAAATTTCGTAATCTGGCACTTGAGACCGCCGTCTTCTTGGAAACCGATCCAAGCCATGCCCTTGGCGCCGTATTGCGCGCAATAATCGACGAGGCCGTCGAGCTCGCGGCGCGGGATGTCCGCATCGCCCTTGACATTGATGGCCTTCACGACGCCGCCATTATCCAAGACGGAGCGGAAGACGCGGAAATCGCAGTCGCGAAGCAGGTCGGAAATATCGTAGAAATGCATATCAAAGCGCAAATCCGGCTTGTCGGAGCCGTAGAGATTCATCGCGTCGTCCCAGGTGATGCGCGTAAACGGCGTCGGGATGTCGACATCCAGCGCTTCCTTGAAAACTTTTTTCATCATCTGTTCCATGAGATCCAAAATGAAATCTTGATCTTCAAAGGAAAGCTCCATATCGAGCTGCGTAAATTCCGGCTGGCGGTCGGCGCGCAAATCTTCGTCGCGGAAGCAACGCGCCACTTGGAAATACCGTTCAAAGCCGGAGACCATCAAAAGCTGCTTGAAAAGCTGCGGCGATTGCGGCAACGCGTAAAATTTCCCGGGATTCACGCGGCTTGGCACGAGATAATCGCGCGCCCCTTCCGGCGTGGATTTCGTCAGCATCGGCGTTTCCAATTCCAAAAAGCCGTGCTCATCCAAAAAGTTTCTCATAGAATGCGTAATCTTGTGGCGCATGATGAGATGCTGCTGCATTTCCGGGCGGCGCAAATCCATGTAACGGTAGCGCAGGCGCACATTTTCGTCCACATCGATGCCGTCCTCGATGTAGAAAGGCGGCGTCTTCGCCTTATTCAGGACGCGCAGCTCGGAGACGACGACCTCCACCATGCCCGTGGGCATTTTCGGATTGATTGTGTCCTCGCTTCTTTCGCGGACTTTCCCCGTGACGGCCAGCACGAATTCATTGCGCACGTCCTCGGCTTTATGAAACGCTTCCTCACCGTACTGCGGCGAAAGCACCAACTGCACGATGCCCGAACGGTCGCGCAAATCAATAAAAATCAGACCGCCGTGGTCGCGCCGTCTCTGTACCCAGCCCGCCAATACGAGCTCTTTGCCGGTATCCTTCTCCGACACCGCGCCGCAACCGCACGATCTATGCAGTCCTGCCATTGTTTCCATCATCAGCACCTCTTCAAAAAATAGTATGGTTCAAACTCACATTTTGTTATTTTACCGCAAATTTCTCATTTGCGATATAGGAAGCGACCGTTTCCAAAGAAATTTTCTCCTGCTCGCCCGTTTCCATCGTCTTTATGACGGCTTCTTTTTGCGCCATTTCCTCATCGCCCAGGATGACGGTATAGGCGGCGCCCGATTTTCCCGCCTGTTTCATCTGTCCTTTCAGACTCTTTTGCTGCAAGTCCATGTCCGCCAAAATGCCGCGCGTGCGAAGCTCTTTTTGGATCGTCATGCCCGCTGCCGTCGCCGCCTCGCCCATCGCCGCGATGTAGACGCGCGCCTCCTTCTTCGGCTCCGGGATGAGATTTTGCTTTTCGAGCGCCAAAAGCAGCCGCTCCAGCCCGACGGCAAAGCCCACGCTCGGCGTCTCCGGTCCTCCGATTTCGGAAACGAGCCCGTCGTAGCGCCCGCCGCCGCAAATGGCACTCTGCGCTCCCAGCGGCGCGTATTGAATTTCAAACGCGGTATTCGTGTAATAATCGAGCCCGCGGACGAGGCGCGGATCCACCGTAAAAGGAATCCCGAGCGCCGTCAGATACGATTTCAGCGCCTCAAACTTCTCGCGGCATTCGTCGCAAAGATAATCCGTGACCGCCGGCGCGTTTCGGACGCATTCCTTTCCCGCGTCCTCCTTGCAATCCAGCACGCGGAGCGGATTCTTCTCGAGCCGCTCCCGGCAGTCGTCGCACAGCGTTTCTTCCGAAGACCGGAAATGGGAAATGAGCGCCTCGCGATACACCGGCCGACATTTCGGGCAGCCGATGGAATTGATGTGCAGCACCAAATCGGAGAGCCCCAAATTTTGAAACAGCGTGTAGGCGAGCAAAATCACCTCCGCGTCCGCTGCCGGAGACGACGCGCCCATGACCTCCACGCCGAATTGATGAAACTCGCGATACCGCCCCGCCTGCGGTCTGTCGTAGCGGAACATCGAGCCGATGTAGAAAAATTTCTGCACCGCGCCCTCGCCGTAAAGCTTGTGCTCCAAATACGCGCGCACCGCCGACGCCGTATTTTCCGGACGCAGCGTGATACTCCGGCCGCCCCGGTCGGTAAACGTGTACATTTCCTTCGTCACGACATCCGTCGTATCGCCGATGCCGCGCAAAAAAAGCTCCGTCGCCTCCAGCATCGGCGTGCGAATTTCCCCGTAGCCGTACCGACGGCACAAATCCCGAATGACGCCCTCGACATAATTCCATTTGTAAGCGTCCGCCGGCAAAATATCCTGCGTCCCGCGCAATGCCTGCATTACCATCCCTCACCTTCAAATAATTTCCGTCTCGCTTCCAAAAGCGCCGAAAGCCGCCCCCGATACACCTCCGGCGCCTTGGGAAAATACAATTTCCGGAGCCGGTGATCATCGACGACATATTTCGACGCCGCGCCCGCCCCCGTGCCCAGCACATGGCGGTGCTCATTCATGATTTCGATATTGTACAGCGAATCCTGCCCCGGGAGCGCATAGCCCACATTGGCAAAATCCTCCGTCATATATTTTTGCCGATACAAATAATACGGCCGATAGCCCGCGGCGCGAAGCGTTTCCTCCAAAAGCGCGAGCATCTCCGCCACCTCGGCGGCCGGCGGCAAATTCCATTCCCGCTCGCGGCCGAAAAACGCGCTGCCCCGCTTGACGGCCAATGTGTGAATTGTAACATTTTCAGGCCGCCATTGGCAAATCGCCTCCGCATTTTCCGCCGCATCCGCCACACGCTGCCCCGGAAGGCCGCAAATGAAATCCATATTGACCGACGGAAACCGGAAACGCCGCGCCCGCTCCATCGCCGCCTCGATGTCCTGTCGCGTGTGCGCCCGGGATACCGTTTCCAAAATTCGATCCTGCATCGTCTGCGGATTGACGGAAATGCGCGTGACGCCCGCTTCTTGCAAGACCGCTGCCATCTCCTCCGTGAGCGTGTCGGGACGCCCGGCCTCCACCGTCCACTCCGCAGAGGCGCCGCCCGCCGCTTTGATTTCCGAAAGCACGCGCCGCATTTGATGAAGCGAAAGTGCCGTCGGCGTTCCCCCGCCCATGTAGCGGCTCGTCACGACAAATCCGGCATCTCGAATCAAAGCCGCCGCGTCCCGGATATCCTCCGAAAGCGCCGCCGCGTAGCTCTCCGGCACGCCGCCCGTCGGTACGATGGCCGAAGGAAACGAGCAATACGCGCAGCGACTCGGGCAAAACGGAATGTGCGTGTAGAGCGACACTTGATTCACCGCGTCGTCCCGCGCGCTTTCGACCTGATGCGCCGCCGTCTCCAGCAGCAATGTCTCGATGGAAGGCGACACCTGTTTCTTCCGTAAATACGCGCGCGCCTTCTCCTCCCAATCGTCCTCGCGAAGGAAACGGTACAGCGCCTTCGTCGGCCGCATGCCCAAGAGCTCGCCCCACGGCCCCAGAGGTTTCCCCGTCAGCTCACACAGCGCCACCAGAAGGAAATGCACCAGCTCATCTCGCGTCGCCGCCGTACCGCGCCGCACAAAGCCGCCGCCCGCGGTAAAGAGAAGCGCCCCATCCTCCGCCGCGCGAAAGAGAATCGTTTCCTTCTCTTTTCCGGCGTGCGAAATGCCAAAGGACAGAAACGCCTGGCTGACAGCCGACGCCCGCGAGAGCGCGCCTTCGTAGCGATACGTCACTCCGGCCGATCCTGCAGACATTTCTCACAATAGCCGTAAATTTTTAGCTGCGAATCCACCACTTGGAAACCGTTTCGCGCCGCAATCTTTTTCTGCACCGCCGCCAAGCCGTCGTAGGTAAATTCCACAATCTTTCCGCAACCCAGGCAAATCAGGTGATGATGCGAATGCTCCGGCAGACGGTCATTGAGCTCATAGCGATTTCTTCCGTCGCCGAAATCCTGTTTCTTCAAAAGTTCCAGCGACGTGAAAAGTTCCAGCGAGCGATACACCGTCGCCAAGCCGAGCTCCGGCTCCTTGTCTTTCACGGCCTCGTAGACATCCTCGGCGCTCAAATGTTTTTCTTGGCTGTCCAGAAACGCCTGCAGCACAATCTGCCTTTGATTGGTGAATTTATATTTATGCTCGCGAATCCGATTCCGCAGCGTATCCATCACATTTGTTTTCTTCATGGCCTTCCTCCCTCATTTCTTATACGTATCGTAATACCACATATGCCGAAGCAAAATTTGCAGCACGGCCAGCACCGGCACGGCCACCATCATGCCGACGATGCCGTAGAGTTGCCCGCCGACCAAAACGCCCAAAATAATCGCGACCGGATGCACATTCGTGACCGAGCCCATGAGCTTGGGCATGACCAGATGCGCGTCCAGCTGCTGCACGACGATGTAAAAAATCAAAACTTTGACGGCCAGCCCCGAGCTTTCCGCCAGCCCCAAGAGAATCGCCGGAATCGCCCCGACAATCGGCCCGACGACCGGAATCATTTCCACGACGCCCGCCAAAAGCCCAATCACCAAAGGATACGGGATCCCCAGCGCGAGCATCCCCAAAAAGACGACGACCGTCATGAGGACGGAGAGCGAAAGCTGCCCCACGATGTACGCGGAGAGCACGCGATGCATTTCTTCAAAAAGCCGCGAAAGATGCGGCCGGTAAGTTTCCGGAAACAGCGCGATGAAGCCGCGCACGAAACGCCCGCCCATTTTGATCATGTAAAACGTAATGACCGGCACCACGATGAGCTCAATCATCGTCGAAGCGAGCGTGAAAACCGCCGACAGGCTGAAAGAGGCCAAAGACAGGGTGTAGTTTCCGAGCTTTTCCAAAAGGCTGCCGATGAGCTGCTTGCCCTCCTGCGGCATGGCCGACACGCTGTATTGCGCCTCCAGCCGCAAAATCGCCTGCTGCACTTCATTCAAGACCGCCGGGACTTGCTTGACAAATTCCTGAAATTGCCGCCCAAACGGCACGAGCACATACGTCGCAATCAGGTATAGCACGGCCAGAAAGATAAGAAATGCCGCGACAATCGATACGTCATAAGGAAACTTCGTCAGCCCCATGCGGCAGATGGCTTTTTGAATCCCGGTGGCCAGCGGTTTCAAAAGAATCGCCAAGAACAGGGATAATCCGAAAGGAAACAGAATCCCCGGCGCCACAATCGGGAGCAAGACGATCACCATCGCCGCCGTCACCCGAAGCCAAAATTCAGCGCTTCTCCACATGTCATGCCCCCTGCACAAAAGGATTCATTTTCTTTTCGCGCCCGATGGATGTCGGATCCCCGTGTCCGGAGAGGACGTTCGTTTCCTCCGGCAGCGTAAATAATTTTTCGCGAATGCTTTCGACGAGCGTCGTCATGCTGCCGCCGGGAAAATCCGTGCGCCCGACGGAGCATTCAAACAGCGTGTCGCCGGTGAAAACAATCCCCGCCCCCTTTTCGTAAAACGAAAGGCCGCCCGGCGTGTGCCCCGGCGTTTCCAAGACTGCAAAGCACATGGAATCCTGGGAAATCTCGTCGCCTTCCCGGACGAGACAATCCGGCGGATTGCAAAGAATCTCTTCGCCGAGCATATCGGACAAATTCAGCATCGCGCTTTGGAGATACGGCAAATCATTTTCGTTCATATACACCTTCGCGTCCGGATGTTTTTCGCGCAGAAACGAAAGCCCCGCGATGTGATCGACATGCGCGTGCGTCACCAAAATTTTTTGCACGACGACTCCCAGTTTTTGTATCGCTTCCTCAATGTGCTCCGGCGTAAAACTGGGATCGATGACGACAGCATTCATCGTCGCCTCGTCCCAAGCGATATACGTATTCGTCTGAAACGGCCCCAGCACCATATACGTGATTTTCATCCCGACCTCCTTATTGGAAACTTTGCGCCAAAGCGCCTATTTTTGCCTACAACTGTCTATAGTTAGAAGTTAGAAGTTAGCAGTGAGCAGTGAGCAGTTCAGGTGTCGCCTGCGGCGACGATTTTTAATATCGCGCGAAGCGCGCACCTGCACTGCTAACTGCTAACTACTAACTGCCAACTAGCTTTCACCACTCTGTGCTCCAAAGGATTTTTAATCTTTCAAAACCCCTTCTCGCTATCCAGCAAAATGGTCACCGGACCGTCGTTTTCCAGGGCCACGCGCATGTGCGTGCGGAATTTTCCTGTTTCCGTCCGAAGACCGCTTGCCCGGCAGAGGCGCACGACTTCTTGGTAGAGCGCGTCCGCTGCCTCCGGCTCCGCCGCTTCGAAAAAACTCGGCCGCCGTCCGCGCCGGGCATCACCGTAGAGCGTGAATTGCGAGACAATCATCAGCTCGCCCCGTTTGTCTTCGACGGATAAATTCAGCTTGTCGTCTGCGTCCTCAAAAATGCGCAAATGTAAAATTTTATCGGCGATATAGGCCGCGTCCGCCTCCGTGTCGCCCTTCTTGACGCCCAAGAGCACGACCAGCCCCGCGCCGATCCGCCCCGTTTCCGCGTCATCCGAATACACCGTGCAATGTGTACACCGCTGCACCACCGCTCGCATCTTTCCTCCTTTGTCACATTCCCGCGATTCAAATTTCATTTTCACATTCGACTATTGCAAGTTAGCAGTTAGCAGTTGGCAGTGAGCAGTTCAGGAAGCGGCCTCCGGCCGCATTATTAAATCGCGCGAAGCGCGCACCTGCAACTACTAACTACTAACTACTAACTACTAACTACTAACTGTTTACCCTTTCCTCGACTGCATCCGGCGGACGGAATGGACATCTTTGATTCTTGCCAATTTCGTGATGATATATTCCAGCTGCTCCAAGTCCTTGATCTGAATGCCCAAGTCCATGACGGCGCGGCCGCCGGATTGCACTTTGACATTCGCCGCCGAGACGGAAAGTTTCATCGCCGCCAGCGTCGCCAGGATATCGGCCATGAGTCCCGTCCGGTCGTCGCTTTCGATCCGAATCGTCACGAGGAAGACGTCCGAGCCCTTCTCTTCCCATTCCACGTCGACGAGCCGATCCGCATCGTCGAAATTCACCGCGTTGGGGCAATCGGCCCGATGCACGGAGACGCCGCGGCCGCGCGTGACATAGCCCACAATCGCATCCCCCGGCACCGGATTGCAACATTTGGCGAGATGCACCACCAGCCCGGCCTCCCCTTTCACGAGAATGCCGTTTTGTGAATGCTTCTTCACCTGCTGCATCTTGAGCGATTCCAGCGCTTTCGCCGATTTTTGCAGCTCCGCCGGTTTCGCCTCTTCCGTTTCCTTCTTGTAGAGCTCCGCCAATTTCAAAATGACGGATTTCGCCGGGATGCCGCCGTAGCCGACCGTCGCGTATAAATCTTCCGTCGACGCCGCATTCAAAGCATGGACGACCGTATCGAGACGCCCGTGGGCGATGATGTCCTTCCAGACGTAGCCGAGCCGCGCCGCCTCCTGCGGCAACGTTTCCTCCGCGATGCGAATATTTTCCTCGCGATTTTCCTTGCGCAGCCAGCTCCGAATTTTCGCCTTCGTCTCCGTCGCGCCGACCATATTCAGCCAGTCGCGGCTCGGTTTCCCCGTCTTCGACGTGATGATGGACACGATGTCCCCATTGGCGAGCGTCGTATCCAGCGGCACAATTTTATTGTTCACCTTCGCGCCGACGCAGTGATTTCCGACCTCCGTGTGCACGCGGTACGCGAAATCGACCGGCCCCGAGCCCTTCGGCAGATTGATGACATCGCCCTGCGGCGTGAAGACATAGACCTCGTCGGAGAAGACGTCCAGCTTCATCGCGTTCATAAATTCCTTCGGATTCGCCGTGTCCTGCCATTCCAAAAGCCGCCTGAGCCAGGAAATTTTCGCGTCGAAATCCTTGCCGCCCGGCTGCTGCCCCTCTTTGTAACGCCAATGCGCCGCGACGCCGTATTCCGAAATGTGATGCATTTCCCACGTGCGGATCTGGATTTCCACCGGCTGCCCGCGCGTCCCAATGACCGTCGTGTGAAGCGACTGGTACATATTCGGCTTCGGGACGGCGATGTAATCTTTGAAACGATTGGGCAGCGGTTTCCAAAGCGAATGCGCAATGCCCAGCACCGCATAGCACTGCGGAATCGTATCCACGATGACCCGCACCGCGTATAAATCGTAAATTTGCGACAAATCCTTATTGTCGCGCTTCATTTTTTTATAAATGGAATAGAAATGCTTCGGCCGCCCCGTGATGGTCGCCCGGATGCCCGCTTCCTTGATTTTTTCATCCAAGACGCGCATCGTATCGTCGACGATTTCCTCGCGCGCCTGCCGTTTCTCCTTCATCTGCCCGACCAAATCGGCATACGCTTCCGGCTCCAGATAGTAGAAACAGAGATCTTCGAGCTCCCATTTGATATTGTAAATCCCCAGACGATGCGCGAGCGGCGCGTAAATTTCCTGCGTTTCCTTGGCGATACGTATCTGCTTATCGCGCCGGAAGACGGAGAGTGTGCGCATATTGTGCAGCCTGTCCGCCAATTTGATCAGCACGACGCGGATATCTTTGGCCATCGCCAGAAACATTTTTCGGAAATTTTCCAGCTGCTGGTCCTCTTTGTCCTTGTAATGAAATTGCGAGAGCTTCGTCACGCCGTCCACGAGCGCGGCGACTTCTTTTCCGAAAAGCGTCTCGATGTCCGAAAGCGTGTGCTCCGTATCCTCCACGACATCGTGCAAAAGCGCCGCCGTGATGCCCGCGGCGTCCATTTGGAGCTGCGCCAAAATGTAGGCGACGGAGAGCGGATGAATGATGTACGGCTCCCCCGATTGGCGTTTCTGCGACGCATGCGCCTCCGCCGCCAGCGCGTATGCCTTTTGAATCATGGCCAGCGCGTCCGGATCCGAGAGGTAGCTTTTCACGCACGACATCAAGTCCTCATGCGCCTTTTCGACCTCTTTTGTGAAATTCTTTTCGCCCGTCTCCGCCGTTTCCCCTTGGCGAATCAGAATTTCCGCCAAAGACGACGCCGACGCATCCGTCTGCAGCGGCGCTTCCTCGTAAGGCGCCCGCCGCAGCTCCTTCTCCTCTGCCATCTCTCTCACCCCTTATGCAAGCGATACGTTTCCGACATCTCCAAATCGAGCTTCCGACTCAAGCGATTCATCCGAAGAGAGCGACCTTTCGGCCCTTCAAAATCGGAAATAATTCCCATCTCCAAAAAGACTTGGATGGCCGCTTGCGCCTGCTCTTTGCTGCACGAAAGCCATCTCATCAAAAACGGCACCGTCTCGGCATAGGTCAAAGGCTCATGCAGCAGCGTCGGTCGAAGCACCCGATACGCCATCGCCATGAGCGGGCGATCCAGCCGCACCGCCGCCGGCCGGATATCCCGCGCAATCAGCTGCACCTTTTCGCCGTACCAGTTGTGAATCTCCGGCTCGTACGCCACCGCGACCGTATCCCCCGGCCGGCACGGATCCTCCTCGCCCGCATTCCAGAAAATCGCTTCCGTCTCCGCCCCTCCGGCCGACAGCACACATTTAAAATGTTTCCCCTCGTAGCCCATGCGCGTCGCCGATTGGACCGTGAGCCCGTCGGAAGCGAAAAGCGGCCGCGGATTTTCACTGCCGCAAGGCTCCAAGACAGAAAGCCCCCGGATGAAATCCAGCGTCACCTCCGAAAGCGGAATCATCTCCTCCAGCTCCAGCTGCGGCACGCAATCCGCCTCCGTCAAATGCGCCCGCGCGTACTCATTCAGCCGTTTCCGGAAAAGCGGAATATTTTCTTTTTTGATCGTGAAACCGGCCGCCATCGGATGCCCGCCGAATTGCAAGAGCAAATCCGCCTGGGCCTTCAAAGCTTCGTAAATATTGAAACCGGGGACCGAGCGGCACGAACCTTTCCCGACCCCGTCCCGGACAGACACCATCAGCGTCGGACGGCAAAACCGCTCCAAAATCTTCGAGCCCACGATCCCAATCACGCCGGGATGCCAATCCTCTCCGTCCACGACCAGCGCCATATCCTGCTCGCCCGAAAGCGCCTCCACGCGCGCCGTCGCCTCTTTGAAAATCTCCCGCTCAATCGTCTGGCGCTCCACATTGAGGTCGCAAAGCTCCGTCGCCAGCCGCTCCGCCTCCTCCGCCGAATCCGTCAGCATCAATTCCACGCCCAGCCGCGCGTGCCGAATCCGCCCCGCCGCATTGAGCCGCGGCGCCAGACCGAACGAAATCTTATCCGTCGTAAACTCCGCCGTTTCCGCATCCTCCCGCACGGCCCCCGACGCCCGCAAAAGTGCCGAAAGCCCGCGAATCCGCGTCCCCACGATTTTGGAAATCCCCTGCCGGGTCAAAATTCGATTTTCCCCCGAAAGACTCACCATATCCGCGACCGTCCCGAGCGCCACCAGCTCCGTATCCTCCGCGTAATCTTCGCCGGATGTGCGAAGCGAAAGCGCCCGGCACAACGTAAACGCCACCCCGCAGCCCGCCAAATCCTCAAAAGGATACGGACAATCCTTCTGATGCGGATTCACCACCGCGACGGCCCGCGTCGGCAAAATTTCCGGCGGCTGATGATGGTCCGTCACGATGAAATCCACCCGGTCCGCATACGAATCGATGAGCGCGGCCGAAGAAATCCCGCAATCCACCGTCACCAAGAGCCGATACCCTTCCGCGATCAGCCGCTCGACAGCCGGCGCATTCAGCCCGTACCCCTCCGTCTCCCGCGACGGAATGTAGAAACCGACATCCGCCCCGAGAGTCCGGAAATATCGCACCAAAATAGACGTCGACGTGATCCCGTCCACATCGTAATCCCCGTAGACACAAATTTTTTCTTTTCGGTCGATGGCCGCCTGCAGCCGCGAAACCGCCGCCTCCATCCCCTTCATAAGAAACGGATCGGCCAAGTCCTTCATATCGTCATACAGAAAATGAGAAAGCGCCTCCTTCGTCAAAATCCCGCGCCGCGCCAAAATCCGCGCAATCCCCGCCGGAATCCTCTCCTCGGCAAAAAACTCCGGCAGCGCGCCCTCTCCCGCTTTCTGATGAAACACCCACTTCTGATTCTCACTCATCTTCGTCACCTACTTCTCTTAACTCTGAAATTGCCCTTATTTTACCATTTCTCATTCTCAATTTCCATATTTTATTATCAAAATTGTAGCGATGATTGACTTTTGTCGTCAGGCGCAAGATAGTTATTAGCTGTTAGTTGTTAGCTGTTAGTTTTTTTGCGTCTCATAGAGATCGAGACGTCAGCCATCAGACGATCAGACGTCAGACTTTAGCGGTGTCGCTCTGCGACGATTTTTATAAAATGTCGCCGGAGGCGACACCACTCATCGCTGCGCGAAGCGATAGCGATACATTACAACTTTATCTCTATGTTCGTACATCATAAAAAGCACAAAGGTCCGCGCCTCGAAGCGCGGCCCTGGTTGATGGCGGCCTTCTATAATTTATGGGCCGCTGTTTCCTATTTCCACTGAGCCGCCTAGCGCCGTGCAAGGGGGCCCGCCTGTTTGAAATTTTCCGATGCCGCGACCTGAAGGAG
>CAVEYT010000025.1:0-2903 GCA_963619995.1 Acutalibacteraceae bacterium
ATCAGCTGCTCGGAATGCGTCAATTTTTTCTGTACCGTCCACTCCGCGACGAGCCGATTTTCTTCCGCCAAGGCGCACGAAAGAACCAGAGACGATGTATCAATGGCCAGCAGCATACGTTTCCAGCTCCTTTCCCAGATCGGCAAAGCGTTCGCTCTCCCAAGAAATCAAAATCTCGCGCTCCGTCTCGCCCGTGACGGCAAATCGAAGCGTAAACGCGTCCGCCGGAATCAAATGCGGAAACAGCTCCGCCCATTCCGCGACCGTGACGCCGCCCGCCGCGTATTCCTCCCAGCCGATATTCCAGAGTTCCTCTTCGTTTTGCAAGCGATAAAAATCGAAATGCGCCAAGAAAAGCGGGGCGTCGTAAAAATTCAATATCGTAAATGTCGGACTCGTGACCGTGCCGGAAATGCCCATCCCTTGCGCCAAGCCCTGCACAAAATGCGTCTTGCCCGCTGCCAAATCACCGATGAGCGCCAGAAACAAATCTTCCGTCGCCCGCTCCCCGATGAAACGCCCGACCGCCATCGTTTCCGCTTCACTTTTCGTGACCACTTTCACTTCATGTTTCATGTCCCGCTCCCGACAGCCAATTCGTCATGGCTTCCCATTTTTCTTCGGCGATTCGATATCCTTCCGCATACAAATCCGCCAATTTCTTCGGATCCTTTTCCGCGCGCGTGACCGTGACCGGTTTCTCCGGCCGAACCAAAAACGCGCGCCCCTCTTTTTCCAATCGTTCCAAAACTTCCATCCGCGCATTGTAACGAGGCGGGATTGCCGCCATTCCCTCTGCGATTTTCGGATACCGCGCGCCGAGACATTTCATGAGTCTTCGCGCCATCTTTGGCACCGGTTTCTTGCGATAGCCTGCCTCGCGCGTCAAGACATAGACCGCGCGCTCCGCGGGAAACGGCAATTCTTCCGGCAGCGGCGCCAAGGGAATCGCGACGCCTCCGTCGACATACGCGCGTCCCTCAAATGTGACCGGCCGGGAAACGAAAGGAATCGTCGCGCCGGCCATGCACGCCGTCATGTACGTTTCCGCATCGCACGAGCGGGACGACACAAAGCGCGGCGCGCCCGTCTCGCAATCCGTCACGAGCGCGAAAAGCTCCTGCGGACTTTTTTCAAAGGCTTCATAATCGAAAGGATCCAAGCGATGCGCCAATTCGCCGAAAATGAATCGCAGGTTGAAATAGCCGCCGTCAAAAATCCAATGCCGCAGCCCCATGTAGCGACTGTCTCGGCAATACGCCAAATTCACCCGCCGATTCCGATCCGGCTGCCGCGCGACATACGAGAGTGCCTGCAGCGTCCCCGCCGACACGGATGCGATATTCGCAAAGAAACATTTTTTCTTTTGCCAAAAATCCAGCACGCCCGTCGTGAAAAGCCCGCGCATGGCGCCGCCTTCCAAAATGAGCGCCGCGCGATTTTCGAGTGTTTCCATTATTTCCGGGCGGCCGATTGCTGCTTCACCGCTTCCATCGCCGCGCGAATGGCATCTTGATCGCCCAGATACTCCGCGCTTTCCACGGAGAAATCATCGCGGAGGCGATACACGCGCGGCACGCCCGTCGGCACATTGATGCCCGCGATTTCATCGGGCGAAATCCCTTCCAAAATCATCATGAGTGCGCGAATGGAATTGCCGTGCGCCGCAATGAGCACGCGCTCGCCCGCCGCTATCCGCGGTTTGATTTCCGATGCAAAATACGGTGACACACGCGCAACCGTATCTTTCAGACATTCCGTCAGAGGAAACTGCACGCCCTCTTCATGCAAGCGACGCAAAGCGGGCATCAAAGCCGGATTTCTGGCATCATCCTCCGTGAGCGCCGGCGGCTGCACATCGTAACTGCGACGCCAGAGCTGCACCTGCTCCGCGCCGTATTTCTCCGTCGTCTCACTTTTATTCAGCCCCTGCAAAGCGCCGTAATGCCGCTCATTCAGATGATAATCTTTCACGACCGGAATCCACGCCAAATCAAGCTCGTCAAGCACCGTGTACGCCGTGTGAATCGCCCGTTTCAAGACCGACGTGTAGCACACATCAAACGAAAATCCGTTTTCGCGAAGAAGCGCGCCCGCCTGATGCGCCTCGGCGAATCCTTTCTCCGCCAAATCCACATCCGTCCAGCCGCAGAATAAATTTTTCTGATTCCATTCGCTCTCGCCGTGCCGAATCACCACCAAAGTATACATATTGTCCTCCTCTTTTCGTTTCCTCTGTGGAAACACCTTGCACAAATTTATTTTCTGAAATGATTATACCCGCTTTTTTCCAAAAGCCGCAAATCATTTTTTTCTTGCAGGAAAACTTGTCCGCTTCCTTCCGTGACGCGCCCAATCGCGACAAGCCCGGCCGCATCCCGAACGGTTTCAAAATTTTCAGGCGCCATCGTCCCCAAGAGCACGTAATCCTCTCCGCCGGAAAGCGCATAGGAAAGCGCCGTCATCCCGTATCGTTTTGCCGCTTTTTCTGCTTCCGACGAAATCGGAATCGCGTCGGGTTCCAAAATGAGATTGACGCCGGATGCCGCCGCAATTTCATTCGCCTCACTCGCGACGCCGTCCGTCACGTCATTCAAAGCATGCACACCGGCCTCTCGCAAAATGCGCGCCGTCTCCACCGCCGCCGTCGGCCTTCGATGCCTTCGGACGGTTTCCGGAAACAAGACTTCGTCCCCGGCTAAGATTGCCGCCAATCCCGCTGCCGCATCGCCGACCGTATCCGACAAAAAAATTACGTCATCCACGCACGCACCGCTTCGCCTGACCGCGCCGTCCTTCGGCACCGCCCCGACGACCGTCCCCGTCAGCACGACTCCCTGCCGCGAACCCGTCACATCGCCGCCCAAAAGATTGACGCCATACGCCGCGCACGCCTCGCGGAT
>CAVEYT010000025.1:3823-12033 GCA_963619995.1 Acutalibacteraceae bacterium
TCATTTCTGTATTGTACCAGTTTCATCGGTATCCGTAAAAGAAATTTTGTGAAACAGCAGAAACTTGATGTGCTTACCGTCTTCTCCTCACATGGGGACAAAGAAATCAGACATCAGACGATCAGACGTCAGACAAAAGATGTATCACCTTGTGTAAAAACCGGAGCCTTAGAAACGCAGTAACGCGAAGCGACCGTGAGTGCCATGCAGAGCCCGGCGATGATTCTCTAAACTGTGCCAAGTGCTGCTATCTTACCCTTTCTCTGCACATTCTGTTCATTACCTTATACTTTCTATCCGAATGATAGACCGCCGAAGGCGCCATAAAAATATCGCGAAGCGATACCGCTAAAATCTGACGTCTGATGTCTGACCGTCTGACGTCTCGACCTCTATGTTCTCAAAAAGCCAATCTCTCTGCCATCTCCATCTGGCAAGCGCGCGCGCGGTATGGTAATATACACATATAAAAAACGTATTTTGGGAGAGGAGTGTTTCCTTTGGCAGACATCAGACGACTTTACGTCCGCAAAAAAGAAAATTTCCGCGAGGAAGAAGCACGGCTTTCGGAATCGCTTTCCGAAATTTTGGGAGATCGCCTCCAAGGCGTCGCGCTGTATCATCGCTACGACGTCGAGGGGCTCTCCGAGACCGATTTTGAAACCGCGAAGGTCACCGTTTTCTCCGAGCCGCCGGTCGACGACGTGACGGACATCTGCCCCGCGGGCGATCTCGTCCTCGCGTCGGAATTTTTGCCGGGGCAATACGACCAGCGCGCCGATTCCGCCGAGCAGTGCCTGTCCATCTTGACCGGGAAAGACGGCATCCGTGTCCGCCTGGCGCTCGTCTACGCCTTCACCGGGACGTTTTCGGAAACGGATCGCGCCCGCATCGTGAAGTTTCTCATCAATCCCGTGGAATCGCGCGAAGCCTCGCTCGCTCCCGTTTCCACTCTCACACCTGAATATGAAACGCCGGAAAAAGTCGCCGTCCTCGAAAGCTTTGTCACGCTGGATGAGGGCGGCCTTCGTGCGCTCATTTCCGAGCTCGGCCTGGCGATGAGCTACGAAGATCTCCTCCTGATTCAAACGTACTATCGCGAGGAAGAGAAACGCAATCCCACGCTGACGGAAATCCGCGTCTTCGATACGTATTGGTCCGATCATTGCCGTCACACGACGTTCAATTCGACGCTCGCCGACATCCGGATCGACGACGGTCCCGGCACGGCGCCGATTGCCCGCGCATTTTCGGATTACCGGGAAACGCGTGCCGCCATTTACGGCGCGGATACGACGCGGCCCATGACGCTGATGGATATGGCGACGATGGCCGTGAAAGCGCTTCGCCGCGAAGGCAAGCTCGCCGAAATGGATGAATCGGATGAAATCAATGCGTGCACGATCAAAATCCAAGTGGAAACGGAAACGGGCATCGAAGATTGGCTGCTCCTTTTCAAAAATGAGACGCACAATCATCCGACGGAAATCGAGCCGTTCGGCGGTGCGGCGACGTGTCTCGGCGGCTGCATCCGCGATCCGCTTTCCGGCCGCGCGTATGTCTATCAGGCAATGCGCGTGACGGGTGCCGGCGATCCGCGCGCGCCGCTTTCGGAGACTCTCTCCGGAAAATTGCCGCAGAAGACACTCACGGTGACGGCAGCCAAAGGCTACAGCTCCTACGGAAATCAGATCGGTCTGGCGACGGGCGAAGTCACGGAATATTATCATCCGGGATTTCTGGCCAAACGCATGGAAATCGGCGCCGTCGTCGCAGCGGCTCCGGCGAGTCACGTCATCCGCAAAGCGCCCGCGCCCGGCGATGTCGTCATTTTGGTGGGCGGCCGCACGGGACGCGACGGCATGGGCGGGGCCACCGGCTCGTCCAAAGAGCTCAATGAAGAATCCATCGAGACTTGCGGCGCGGAAGTGCAGAAAGGAAATCCGCTCACCGAACGCAAGATTCAATGTCTCTTCCGTCGCGGCGAAGTGACGCGTCTCATTCTGCGCTGCAATGATTTCGGCGCGGGCGGCGTGTCCGTCGCGGTCGGCGAACTCACGGACGGCGTCGACATCGATCTCGATAAAGTTCCGAAGAAATATGAAGGGCTGGACGGCACGGAGCTTGCCATTTCCGAATCGCAGGAACGCATGGCCGTCGTCGTGAAAGCCGCCGATGCGAACACCTTCATCCGCTACGCCGCCGAAGAAAATTTGGAAGCGACCGTCATCGCGCGCGTCACGGACAAAGGACGCCTCGTCATGCATTGGCAGGGCGATACGATTGTCGATATCAGCCGCGCCTTCCTCGATACGAACGGCGCCGCGCGGACAGAACGCGCTCACATCACCGCGCCGAAAGACATCAAACCGGCCGCGCCCGCCGTTTCCTCCGTGCGCGACGCTTGGCTTTCCGAAATGAAGAAATTGAAAAACGCATCCCAAGAAGGTCTCACCGAGCGCTTCGACGGGACGATTGGCGCCGCGACGGTCCTCATGCCCTACGGCGGCCGCTTGCAAAAGACGCCCGCGGACGGCATGGTCGCCAAAATTCCGCTGCGTCACGGCACGACGGACACCGCCAGTTTCATGACGCACGGCTACGATCCCGAGCTCGCCACGCGGAGTCCTTTCCACGGCGCGGCCTACGCCATTTTGCTCTCCGTCGCCCGCCTTGTGGCGCTCGGTGCGAATTGGCGGCGCGCCTACCTCACGCTCCAAGAATATTTCGAGAAACTCACGACGCCCGAAAGTCACGGGAAACCCGTCGCGGCCCTTCTCGGCGCTTACGCGATGCAGCGCGCGCTCGGCCTCGGTGCCATCGGCGGCAAAGATTCCATGAGCGGCACCTTCGGCGAGCTGCACGTCCCGCCAACACTCGTTTCCTTCGCCGTCGCGCCCGGAAAAGCGTCCGAAGCCGTCAGCCAAGATTGGAAACACGAGGGCGACGCGCTGCTCCTCTTCGACGTCCCGACCGATGCGGACGGCATGCCCGATACGGAGATTTTTAAAACGCACGCCGATTTCTTGTACGCCGAGGCCGCACGCGGTCACATTTCCGCGATGAAAGCGGTCGGAAACGGCGGCATCGCGGTGACCTGTGCGCAAATGGCTTTCGGAAACAAAATCGGCGCTGCCTTCACCGATGCGCTCCCCGTTTCCGAATATTTCACCCCTCGCTGCGGCGCGATTCTCGTCACTTGCGCGAAAGAACAAGCCGCCGCATATGAGAAACGCGCACACGTCCTCCGCCTCGCGGCATTGGGCGGCGACGCGATGACAATTTTCGGCGAGACCGTTTCCGTTTCCGACCTCTTGGCCGCGGCGGAAGAAACGCTCGCTCCCATTTTCCCGCTTCACGCGAAGGAAACGAAAACGACCGTGCCCGCGCTTCCGAAATGGGACGGCATCAAAACGATTTACACCGGCACGAAACCGGCGAAACCGCGCGTCTTCCTGCCCGTCATGCCGGGTACGAATTGCGAAATCGACAGCGCGCGCGCCTTTGAGGCCGCCGGTGCGGAGACGGACATCGCCATCGTCCGCAATCGCGACGCCGCCGAGCTCGCCGAAAGCGTCCGCGACATGGCCGCGCGCATCGCGAAAGCACAAATCGTCATGTTCCCCGGCGGCTTCTCGGCCGGAGACGAACCGGACGGCAGCGGCAAATTCATCGCCGCCCTCTTCCGCCATCCGCTCTTGGAACACGCGCTCGGCGATCTTCTGGCGAATCGAGACGGCCTCGTCCTCGGCATTTGCAACGGTTTCCAAGCGCTCATCAAGCTCGGCCTCGTCCCGTACGGCGAATTCAAGCCGCTCACGGAAACGGCGCCGACGCTCACTTTCAATACCGTCGGCCGCCACATCTCCCGCTACGTCACGACAAAGGTCGTTTCCACCAAATCGCCCTGGCTCGCCCTTTGCCAAGAAGGCGATCTCCACAGCATCGCGATCAGCCACGGCGAAGGCCGCTTCGTCGCCAGCGAGGCGCAAATTCTCGAATGGGCGAAAAACGGACAAATTGCAACGCAATACACGGACGAAACGGGACGCGCAAGCTACGATCCCGTTTCCAATCCAAACGGCTCCGTCTTTGCGATCGAAGGCATCACAAGCCCCGACGGCCGCGTGCTCGGCAAGATGGGCCACAGCGAACGCTACAGCGAGAACATCGCAAAAAATATTTTCGGAAACAAAATCCAGCCGCTCTTCGCCGCCGGTGTTTCCTACTTCACGGGCAGTTGAGCATTTACCGTTCGTCACAACATCGCAAGATAGTGATTAGTTGTTAGCTTTTAGCTGTTAGTTTTAAGCGGAAGCGCTTCGCGCGATTTTTATAAAAATCATCGCCGTTGGCGATACCGCTTTCATCTAATAGCTAACAACCAGGAGCTAATAACTATCTCGCGTCTGAGAAAAAAGTCATTAAGGAGTCCTACACATCATGAAAACCATCGACTACACCCCCGAGGGCGTCTGCTCTCGCAGCATTCGCATCGAGCTTTCCGGCGACACCATTGAAAGCGTCAAATTCACCGGCGGCTGCCCCGGCAACACGCAGGGCATCGAAAAGCTCATCTGCGGCATGAACGTCCAAGACGCCATCAGCCGCCTCTCCGGCATTCGCTGCCGCGACAAAGACACCTCCTGCCCGGATCAACTCGCGAAAGCATTGCAAAAAGCGGCGGAAGCGTAAACGTCCGCTGTCCGTTGTCCGTTATCCGTTTACCGTTTCTCACATCCCGTGAAGCGCAAGCTCCTCACGCCCGGTTCACGGTCACACGGTCAACGGACAACGGACAAAACCTCTATGTGCCACCCAGAACTAACAGCTAATAGCTAACAACTAATAACTATCTCGCGCCTGACGCAAAAATTTATATCTCAATAATTTCACACAAACATCATGAATCCATTCACCCTCCTCTCCTTCACCGCGACCGCGATGCTTTTGACCTTTGCGCCCGGCCCCGACGTCATGTATCTTTTGGCGAAAAGTCTGCACGACGGCACGCGCCGCGGATTGACGCTCGCGCTCGGGCTGGCTTGCGGTTGCCTCTTTCATACCACACTCGTCATGGTCGGCGTCGCGGCTTTCATTCAAAGCTCGCCCGCCGCTTTTTCCGCGCTCATGTACGCGGGCGCGGCCTATTTGCTCTACCTCGCCTGGGGCGCGCTGCGAGCGCCGGCCACCGAGCTCTCCGTTTCCTCGGAAACCGATTCCGATGACAAATGGTCTCTCTGGCGCCGCGGCCTTTTGATGAACGCGATGAATCCGAAAGTGCTGCTCTTTTTTTTGGCGCTTTTGCCACAATTCATCGACTCGGCGAGCACGCTCTCTCCCTCCGTCCAGATTGGCATCTTAGGCGGCATTTTCGCCGTGCAAGCCGCGTTTTGCTTTTCCCTCATCGCCGTCTGCGCCGGGAAAATTCGCGACAAAGTCCTGCGAATCAAAAATTTTTCACTCATCATGAACCGAATCGAAGCGGCGCTCCTCGCCCTCATCGCCGTCGGCCTTTTGTTTTTGTAACGAAAGAAGGAAATTTCCATGATTCAAGAAGACAGATTGCATCGCACCTTTTGCGAGCTGGTCAAAATTTACGCCCCGAGCGGCGGCGAAAAAGACGTCGCGACCTATTTGAAAAACGCGTTGAAACGCCTCGGCGCGCGCGTCACCGAAGATGCGGTGAATGAAAAAGTCCCCGGAAACAGCGGAAACATCATCGCGACCTTCTCCGCCAATGCCGAGGGGCTGCCGGGGATTGCCTTCACCGGTCACATGGACTGCGTGGAAAATTGCCAAGGCATCGAGCCCGTGCTGGAAGGCGGCGTCTACCGCTCCGCCGGCGATACCGTTTTGGGCGGCGATGACAAAGCCGGCGTCGCCGCCATTTTGGAAGCGCTCGCCGTCATGAAAGAAAGGATGCTGCCGCACGGAAAGATCACCGTCATCTTCACCGTTCACGAAGAAGACGGCCTCGGCGGCTCCAAAAATTTCGACAAGAAATACGCCGAAGGAATTGATTTCGGCTATGTCTTCGATCAAGGCGGCGCGCCCGGCACCGCGTCCGTCGCCGGCCCCTACGCCTATGCCGTCGACGCCGTGTTTCACGGGAAATCCGCCCACGCCGGTGTCTGTCCCGAGCAAGGTATCAACGCAATCCAAATGGCAGCGCACGCCATCTCCCAAATGCCGAGCGGCCGGATTGATGAAGAGACGACGGCCAATGTCGGCACGATTGCGGGCGGCCTTGCGACGAACATCGTGCCGGACACCTGCACCGTCCGCGCCGAGGCGAGAAGCCTCTCCGAAGACAAAGTGAAACAAGTCGTCGAAACCATGCTGCAAGCGTGCCGCGACGCGGAGAAATATTTCCCCGGCGGCCAGGTCGAAGTGACTGCGACGCCCACCTACGGCGGTTTCCGCGTGGAGGAAACGTCGCCCGCCATTCGTCTTTTCGAAAAAGCCTGCGCCGCCCGGCACATCGAGCCCGCGCTCTCGGCGACAAACGGCGGCAGCGACGCAAATTGGTTCAACCAAGGCGCCTTCCCCGCCCTCCTCTGCGGTTGCGGCATGACGAATTTCCACACGAATGAAGAATGCCTCGTACAAAAAGACCTCTTCGGCACCGCCGCCCTCATCGTCTCTCTCATAGAAGAAAGCGTCCACCTCGCGACGCACGGATAAAGAAACGCAAACAAAAACGGCAACTTGGAAACAATTCCCGAGTTGCCGTTTTTTTTGTTTGTCGGTGAAAAACTTTTATCGCCATTGGCAAGATAGTTACTAGCTGTTAGTTGTTAGCTATTAGATAAAAGCGGAAGCGGCCTTCAGCCGCATTTTATATAATCATCGCCGCAGGCGATACCGCTTACAACTAGCGGCTAACAGCTAACAACTAATAACTATCTCGCGCCTGAGTCTCAAAGCTGAGTGAGAAGCATCATTTCTCTTTCTTCTTCGATGCGCCGTGCCGACTCACCCGCCGCGCTTTCCTCGCTTCTCTTTCCGCGATTTTTGCTGCGCGCGCCGCCTCGGCTTCCGCTTTTTCCCGCGCCAGTTTCCCGCGTGCCCGCAGATTCAAAATGAGGCAC
This sequence comes from Acutalibacteraceae bacterium, assembly GCA_963619995.1. Classification (GTDB taxonomy): domain Bacteria; phylum Bacillota; class Negativicutes; order Veillonellales; family Dialisteraceae; genus UBA1822. The sequence continues at coordinate 10,918 of CAVEYT010000025.1, forward strand.
ACGATCACCAGGACGCCGACCGCCACGTTTCCGAAACCGATTCCGTCATAATACAAGCTATAGCCCACCGCGCCCATTGCGGCAAGAAATAAAAACGTGCGCATTTTATCTGCCATGACCAGACTCCTTATCTCAAAATGATTTTCCTTATTATAACACGCCCGGCGCGCGACTGTGATATAATTGAGTATCATTTATAAGGAGGAAAAAATATGCAAACATACAGCAGAGAAAAAAGTGTCTGGCAGCGCCTCGGCGAAGACGAACGCCGCGCTGTCATGGAGTACAGCGAAGGCTACAAGGAATTTTTGGACGTCGCCCGCACCGAGCGCCTCGCGACATCGGAAATCATTCGCCGCGCCGAAGCTCGCGGTTTCCGTCCGGTATATTCCATGGAGAAACTTTCGCCCGGCGACAAAGTCTATTGGAACCAAAAAGGGAAATCCGTGATTCTTGCCGTCATCGGCAAACAGCCCGTCCATGAAGGAATCAAAATCGTCGGCTCCCACATCGACGCGCCGCGCCTCGACCTCAAAGCGAATCCCGTCGCCGAAAAAGACGGCATCGTCTATCTGCGCACGCATTATTACGGCGGCATCAAGAAATACCAATGGACCTGCGTGCCGCTCGCGCTTTGCGGCGTCGTCTTCACGAAAGACGGAAAGAAAATTGATATTTCCATCGGCCTTTCCGAAGACGATCCCATTTTCTACATCAGCGACCTTTTGATTCACATGGCGCAGGACCAGATGAAAAAGACGCTCGCCGAAGGCGTCACCGGCGAGCAACTCCAGGCCATCCTCGGCACGCACGCCAATGACGGCGAAAAGCCGAAGGAAGCCATCATGCATCTCCTCCAAGACAAATACGGCATCTGCGAAGAAGATTTCGCCGCCGCCGAACTCGAGCTCGTCCCTGCGACGAAGAGCCGCGACGTCGGCCTCGACCGCTCCCTCATCGCCAGCTACGGCCAAGACGACCGCGTCTGCTCCTACGCCAATATGCAGGCCATCTTCGACGCCGCGCCCGGCGAAAAGACGCAGGCCGCGCTCCTGACCGACAAAGAAGAAATCGGCTCCTACGGCAATACCGGCATGGAATCATCCTATTTCGTGA
>CAVEYT010000026.1:0-11314 GCA_963619995.1 Acutalibacteraceae bacterium
GTCTGTCTGTCTGTCTGTCTGTCTGTCTGTCTGTCTGTCTGTCTGTCTGTCTGTCGAACATTGTAAATTTCCTCATTCGGATATGCAAGCTTTTTTCTCCATTTTCAGCAATTTTTTATCCCAATCGCCACCAACGGCAAGAATCCCAAATGCTTTGCCCCTCATCTCTATCAGCAGAAAGTTTTCATCTCAAGCGCCACAAAATTTGAGAACAAAAAAAGCCAAGCTCCTCTTCCCTCTTCCTTATCGGCAGAAAGCTTTCACCCCAAACGCCGCAAAAGAAAAGAAACAAAAAAGTTTTGCCCCTCAATTCTCAATTCTCAATTCTGCCCTTACCTCACCGCTTTGATCTTAAACTTCCACTCCAGCGCGCGCAGAATATTCGAGACGACGAAAGTCAAGATGAAATAGTAGACCGCGACGATGACGAGCGGCGGGAACGGTTGGAAACTGATGCCTTGGATCGTCGTCGCCGTGTACATCAAGTCCGCCATGCCGATGACCGAGACCTGCGACGATTCTTTGATGAGCGTCACAAATTCGTTTCCGATCACGGGCAAAATATTTTTGATGGCCTGCGGGATGATGATGCGCACCATCGCTTCCCAGCGCGAAAAGCCGAGCGAGAGTGCGCCCTCGGTCTGGCCTTTGGGGACGGACTGAATGCCCGAGCGCACGATTTCACATTCATAGGCGCCGGAATTCAAAACGAGCGCAATCACGCCGGCGGACAGACGCTCGAAGTCGACGCCGAAGATTTCAAAACTCGGGAAATGAATGCCCAAAAATGGAAGCCCGAAGAAAACGAGAGAAATTTGCACCAAGATCGGCGTGCCGCGAATGATTTCCACATACGCCGTCGCAAACCAGCGGAAAAGACGCACGCCGGAAATTTTCATAAAAGCGAGCAAAATGCCCAAGAGCAGGCCGAAGATGCACGACAAAAGAGAAATGATAATCGTAATCTTGATGCCCGACATAAAAATGGCATTGTATTTGACGGCGGTATCCCATACCAGTTCCATAATTCACCTCAAAATCAAATGTCCGCGTGCAGCAGCCGTTTCAAGAAAATTTGCGTCCGCTCTTCGGCCGGATGTGTAAAAATATCCTCCGGGCTACCTTCTTCGACGATGTAGCCTTTGTCCATGAAGACGACGCGATTGGACACCGAGCGCGCAAATTGCATCTCATGCGTCACGACGGCCATCGTCATGCCATGCATCGCGACTTCTTTCATGACCTCCAAGACGTCTCCCACAAGCTCCGGATCGAGCGCCGACGTCGGTTCATCAAAAAGCAGCATTTTCGGCTCCATCGCAAGCGCCCTGGCAATCGCGACGCGCTGCTGCTGCCCGCCGGACAGTTGCTCCGGGTAGAAACTCGCGTGATCGGCCATGCCGACGTCCGAGAGGAGTTTCATCGCCGCGTCCTTCGCCTCAGCCGCCGAAAGTTTCCGGATATGCATCGGCGCGTACATCACGTTTTGCAAAACCGTCATCATAGGAAACAGGTTGAATGATTGAAACACCATGCCCACATCGCGGCGCAGCTGTTTCACGTCCGAATTCTGATCGATTTTCTTTCCTTCAAACCAAAGCTCGCCCCCCGTCGGCTCCTCCAATAAATTGAGACAGCGCAGAAACGTGGACTTCCCGCTCCCCGAAGGACCGATAATCGTCACGACCTCCCCGTTTTCGATCTCCATCGAGATATCCCGCAAGACTTCGAGCTTCCCGAAGCTTTTCTGCAAATGGCGGATATCATAAATAATCTTTTTCTCGCTCATCATGTACTCCCTGTTTGCTTTTATCAGAAAAATTATACAGAATAGTAGCATAATTATACAAAAATGTCAATTTCCGTAAAATGCGGCAAAAGAAAAAGCGGCTCTCTCAGCCGCTCACCTGTCATATCTCTTCCGTCCATATCGCAAACTGCTAACTGCTAATTGCTAACTGCTCACTGTTTCACCCTTTTATCGCCGGCATATTCCGCCCATTGAAAATCTCCGCCATTTCCTGACGAATGAGACGACGAATGCGCTTGGCCTCCGCCGGCGGCAAATCTGCTTCCTTTTCGTGAAAAAGATAATTGTCCAGGCAGAAATCGTGAATCATCATTTTCGTGTGGAAAATATTTTCCTGGTACACATTCACGTCCACCATGTCGTAACGATTGGCCACGGCCGGGGCAATGTATTTCTGGATGGAATGGATGCGATGATCGATGAAAAGTTTCTTCCCGGACACGTCGCGCGTGAAGCCGCGGACGCGATAATCGCAGATGACGATGTCGTCGTCAAACGATTCCAGCAGGAAATTCAGCGCTTTCAGCGGGGAAATCTCACCGCAAGTGGACACGTCGATGTCCGCGCGAAAGGTACAAATCCCGTCCTGCGGGTGCATTTCCGGATAGGTGTGGACGGTGATATGGCTCTTGTCCAAATGCGCGACGACGTCCTGTTTCTCCGGTTCCTCTTCGGCAATGAGCATCGTGACGCTCGCGCCCTGCGGATCGTAATCCTGTGAGGCGATATTCAAAATATTCGCCCCGATGAGATGCGCCACGTCCGTCAAAAGTTTCGTGAGGCGCTCGGCGCTGTATTCCTCGTCGATGTATTCGATATATTTTTTCCGTTCGCTCTCGGTACGCGCATAGCAAATGTCGTACATATTGAAGCTCAGGGTCTTGGTGAGATTGTTGAATCCAAACAGTTTCAATTTCTTCTTCGCCATCTCGTCCTCCTTCCGCACAGAAAAATTTCAAACTTTTTATATTATAGCAGGGAAACGGCGGCACGTACATAGAGAAAATCAGGAGCATTGCTGATAAATTTTCAGCTTTTGCGGCATTATCGCCGGTGCCTTTTCCAATGATAGAGATGAGGGGCATGACTATTGGGATGTGCGGCTTTTAGCGCATTGGGCATGAATCACTTTTGCAAGATAGAGATGAGGCGGTCTCACATCTCTATCAGCGAAAAGATTTTCATCGCCGATGCCGCTTGAAGGTAAAAAGCGGAAGTCGAGCTCCCCATCTCTATCCGCAGAAAAATTTTCACCGCAAATGCCGCCAAGAGAAAAAACATCAAAAGCTTAGCATCTCATCTCTCATCTCTCATCTCTTTCCTTCCGAGAGCTTCTCTATCAACTTCCTTAGTGCCTTCCCTCGATGACTGATGCTGTTTTTCTCCGCCAGACTGATCTCCGCCATCGTTTTCCCAAACTGCGGCAAATAAAAGAGCGGATCGTAGCCGAAACCGCCTGTCCCTGCGTAGAAATCGCGCAAAATGCCTTCGCAGGTGCCTTCGGCCGTGACGCTTTGGCCGTCCGGGAAGACGAGCGCGACGGCGCAGACGTAATGCGCGCGGCGGTCGTCTCCGCTGTACGGGCGAAGGCGCTCAATGAGTTTTTGATTATTGGCCTCATCATCTCCGTGCACACTGGCATAGCGCGCCGAATAAATACCCGGCTCATCGCCCAAAACATCCGCGATGATCCCGGAATCATCCGACAGGACGGGCATCCCCACTGCTTCGGCATACGCGCGCGCTTTTTGCAGGGCGTTTTCCATGAAAGTCGTCCCCGTTTCCTCCGGCTCCGCCACATCGGCCACCTCGGAAAGCGGCACACCTTCCCAGCCGATTTCCGCCAAAGCTTCGCGAAACTCCCGAATTTTCCCCTTATTTTTCGTCGCCAAGATAATTCTCATGTGTCACCCCATCATCAATTTCACCGCATCGCGCAGGACTTCGCGCCAGGCTTCCTCCGCCCGCGCCAAATCCCGGCTCGCCTCTCGCACCGCGCCCGTGATGGCCTCGATGCGCTCATCCGCCGCGCGGCGAAGCGGCACACGCAAAAGACGGGCGTGACAGAGATGCCAAGCGCGACCCGTCCGCATCGTTTCCAGAAACATCTGCCCGATGGGGCCATCCAAGTACGCTTTCAAATATTCCGCCGTGTACTCGCCGACCGGACGAAACGCGAAAACGCCCGGTGCTGCCGCCGCGCCGTCCCATTCCGAGCCCACGACCGCCGCCGCAAAGCCGTCCTCCGTCGCCGCGACGAGAAAATCGCCCGATCTCACGCGGCAGATGTCCTCCGTTTCCGCCTCCTTCACAAATTCCGCGCGAATGCCCGAGGCCTCCACCGCTTTTTCGGAAATGAGTGGGTAGGCGCCCTTCGTCCCGGAAAGCCGCGGCACTGCCTTGAAAACGCTCCCGACGGCAAAATCCGGATCCAAAAGCCCCGCGCCCAAAATCGCCTGGAGCCCCGCGCTGCCGTTCCAGGCGTATACATCGTAATCCCAATTTTCCGCCGCGGCAAAATCCGCCCGTTTCATGGACAAACGCGGGACGAAATGAAACGCATCGCCCGAAAAATCCGCCTCGCCGAATGTGATATCGCCCGCTGCCGCCGCGCCCAGCCGGATGTATTCGCTCTCCGCCTCGCCGTCCGTCACGTGGCAGAAGCACTCGACCGCCATCTGCGCCGCCAAATCCGAGAGCACGGGACGCGCCGTGAACCATTCGCGGGGCAGAAGAAATTCCATCACGCCGCCCTCTCGCAAATGTGCCCGCAATGCGGAAAGCTCTCGCTCCGCCGCCTCGTCCGCCGCGCCCGCGAAGAAAATATAATCATAGCGCTCGGTGTCGGCGATGATTTCAGAAGGCGCCATCACGCGTCCGCGCGCATAAATTCGCTGCGCCGTGTGCCGCCATGTGTCATCCGCCACCGTGAGCGCGATGCGTTTGTTTCGTAAATTCACGAAAATATCCGTCAGAAACGGCAAATACCGCTCCGCACCGGCAAAGAGCACCGTTTTCTCCGCCCTCGCCGCCTGCTCCACCGCATGGAAAAGGAGCGCGCGAAAAGCCGGCGACAGCGGCGCGAGCCCCTCGGCAAAGAGCATCGGGTCGACGGACATCGCCGCCGTGTAAATATGCGCAAACCGCTCCGCATCCTCCGGCAAAGCCCCGAATTCCTCGGTCGTCAGCGCCGCCGCCTTCTCGCGAAACTCCGCCGGAGACAGCCCGAATTCCTCATTCTCGCGCTTGCTGAAAATGACGTAATCCAAATACCGCGCCCGGACAATTTCCTTGAAAATATCCGCCTCGGAAACCCCCAGCTCCGCCATCCGAGCAATGATTTCTTCCTTCGTTGCCATGTATCCTCCTATGTGTCGGTGTAAAGCTGTTGCCGCCATGAGTGCTAAAGACGTCAAAAAGTTAGCAGTGCGTAGTTAGCAGTTAGCAGTGCAGGAACGCGGCCTTTGGCCGCATTTTATAAAATCGTCGCCGCAGGCGACACCTGCCCTCAATTCTCAATTCTCAATTCTCAATTCTTCCCTTTCAGCAGAAAATTTTCACATCAAACGCCGCCAAAAGAAAAGAGGCACAAAAGCCCCGCCCCTCTTCCCTATCAGCAGAAAATTTCTCACCGCAAACGCCACAAAAGAGAAAAACACAAAAGTCATGCCCCTCGTTTCCTACTGCCCCATTCTCTCCGTCAAGATTTCCGCCACGCTCTCCGTCGGCATATCGTCGCTGTCGTAGAGAAGTCCGCGCGGGCTCTTGATGATGAGGCGGTCCATGAGATTTTGCGCGATGAGCTCTTTTGTCGCCGACAGAAACGACAGACACGCCGCGTCGTGATACTCTTTCGTGATGATACGCGACAGCCCCGGCGCTTTGAGACGCTGCTGCAAGAAAAGCTGATGAATCGCCTTCCAGCTGACCTTGCCCGGACACGCGCGAAGCAGCACGATGATTCGATACCCCGCGTCCTTCAGGCGGCGGATCATGGCGAGAGTTTCCTCCACGTGCTCCAGCGACCCCTCCTGCAAAATGTGATAATGCCCCCGGGCGGCGCGCGAAAGCGTCAATTCTGAGAGCACTTTCGCCTGCGGAATCGTGAAATACGCGCAATATGAGCCGTATTTCCGCATCAGTTCCCGGTCGTGCGGATGGAAACCGCGGAAATTGTCCACCATGGACTGAATAATATCGCCGTCATGCTTCTCGATGATGAGCGACGACATGATGGTCTTGCCCGCGCCCGGCTGCCCCGCCACGATGTACGCCGTCGGGCGCTCTTGCTGTCCCGTCTTTCGCGCCGACACCGCCGGCCACACCTTCTCGTCGAAAAGCGCCTGCATTTCCTCCGGCTGAAATACGCTCTCCTTCTCGATGAGCTCCTCCGTCGGCATACTCCCCGTCACCGGCTGAAAGACCTGATCGGGAATATAGCGGCACTCAATCGCAAACGCCTCGCGCAGCATATCAATCTGCTCCTCCACGGAGAAACCGTAGCCGCGACGCATTTCCACCCGCGCCATCTCACGCTGCGTCCGCCGCCACAAATGATAAAGCGCCGCTTCGTCCTCCTCGGACACCGCCGCCCCATCCAGACCGGAGAGCAAATTCCGAATCGTCACAAAAATTTCCGCATTCACTTCCAGCTGAATCCCCGGCGGCGTAATCTCCGCCGAAGCCTCCAGCTCCTCTATCGTTCGCTCGTCATAAGGCACCGACATCACATCCTTTCGCCTCAATCCCGTTTCGTTTTCGCATATTATTTTTTATTATACCATACAGGCAGAGCAGTGAGCACTGCAGGTGTCGCCTTGTGCAAACGAACAGGAGCCTTAGGAACGCAGTGACGCGAGGCGACTGTGAGTGCCATGCAAAGCTCGGCGACGATTATTAGAAAATATGTCGATTAAGAAAGAAAATGGCGCAAAGCCATAAATAGCGCGCTTCGCTTCGGGCGGCTCATCTCGCAGCTCTCCGTCCTCCGTTGACCGTGAACCGTGAACCGCGCGTGAAAACTTTGACCGTCATGCGATGTGACGAACGGTAAACGGTTATACGGATTACTGACGACGGCTTTGGCTGTCAGGCGCAAGATAGTTATTAGCTTTTAGTTCCTAGCCGTTAGTTTTAAGCGGTATCGCCTACGGCGATGATTTTTATAAAAAACATCGCCGTAGGCGATACCGCTTTTGTCTAATAGCTAACAACTAATAGCTAATAACTATCTTGCCATGTGACAGATAGCACGCAACCAACAGTGCCTCAAGCAAAAAATCCCCGACTCTCCCTAAAAGAGAGCCGGGGATTTTTTATTTCCTTATTCTTTCGCGCTCGGAAAACCTTCCCGCTTCGTGATAACCGAGAGGCCGCCCATGTACGGACGCAGCGCTTCCGGCACGATGATCGAGCCGTCTTCCTGCTGATAATTTTCCATGATGGCCGCGACCGTCCGACCGACCGCCAGGCCCGAGCCGTTCAGTGTGTGGACAAATTCCGGTTTCTCCCCCTGCGCACGGCGGAAACGAATATTCGCGCGGCGCGCCTGGAAATCCAAACAATTCGAGCACGACGAAATTTCCCGGTATTTATTTTGTGCCGGCATCCACACCTCGATGTCATACGTCTTCGCCGACGAAAAACCGATGTCGCCCGTGCAGAGACACACCACGTGATACGCCAGACCCAGCCGCTGCAGCACACGCTCCGCCTCCGCCGTCATCGTTTCCAGCTCTTCCCAGCTGTCCTCCGGCTTGCAATACTTCACCATCTCCACCTTGTGGAATTGATGCTGCCGAATCAGCCCGCGCGTATCCTTGCCCGCCGAGCCCGCTTCCTTCCGGAAACACGGCGTGAAAGCCGTCAAATGCACCGGCAGATCCTTGCCGTCCAAGATTTCTCCCGCGAAATAATTCGTGAGCGGCACCTCGGCCGTCGGCGTCATATACATTTCCTCGCCCTCGACCTTGTACATATCCTCCGCGAATTTCGGCAACTGCCCCGTCCCCGTCATCGACGCCCCGTTGATGATGTACGGCGGAATCACCTCCGTGAAATCATTCTCCACCGTGTGCATATCCAGCATCAAATTGTAAATGGCACGCTCCAGCCGCGCCGCCGCGCCCAGATAGAAATAGAAACGCGAGCCCGACACCTTCCCCGCGCGCTCCGCATCCAAAATCCCCAGCGCTTCGCCCAGCTCATAATGCGCCTTGATAGGGAAATCAAACTTCGGCGGCTCGCCCCAGCGGCGCACCTCCGGATTTTCACTGTCATCCGCCCCAAGCGGCACCGACGCATCACACAGATTCGGAATCTGCAACAAGAGCGCCGACAGCTTCGTTTCAATCTCTTTCAGCTCCCCATCAATCGCGTCGATCTTGTCGCCGACCGCCTTCATCGCAGCAATCGCCGCCGACGCATCCTCACCGGACTTCTTCGCCGCCGCAATCTTCTTCGTTTCCGCGTTTCGCTCCGACTTCAGCGCCTCCGTCTCCACCAAGAGCGCGCGCCGCTTCTCATCGAGCGAAAGCACCTCGTCCAAATCAAACGAATTGTGCCGATTCTTCAAATTTTCCTTCACCACGTCCGCATGCTCGCGGATAAATTTCATGTCCAGCATCGCATTTCCTCCTTGCAAAAACACCCCGGCAACAAAAAACGCCCCCAAGAAAGGGACGAAAATTTTTCGCGGTACCACCCAAATTGCCAAAAGGCCGACTCTACGCATTAACGGCTGCCCCGTCCGACTCCTCGCCGACCGCTCCGAAGCGGAAAGCCTCCCCATCCCCACCGGCTCGCACCCACCGCCGACTCTCTGTAAAAGATTTCAGGAAACCCTTTCTCCATCCTCGCGTTTCGCCCATTATACCACGTCGCCGAAGGAAACGGAAGGGAACCAAATCCGATTCATACTTAAAATAATTTTGCGAAATGAAAAGCCGCGCTTGGCTCGTTCTTCGCTTTTGCGGCAAACGCAAGATAGTTATTAGCTGTTAGCTTTTAGTTATTAGTTTAAGAGCAGCTTCTCTTCGCGATATTTTTTATTTGACTTCGGCGTTTCTCGTGTAAGAACACAAAGCAACAAACTTCCTGTTTCCTAAAAAAATACGCCTCCGTGGAAAGAAGCGCATCCTTTTATTTATTTCTTGTGCAGCGGCGCGAAGGCGATCATGACTTGGCGGATCTCGCCGCCGGGGAGCGCGAGCTTGGCGAGCATTTTTTTGCCCGTGCCGGAGATTTCTTTGATGCGGCATTCGCCCCAGATTTTGTGGACGGCGATGTCGCCGACTTTCCAATCGAATATCGCGTCTTCGCGTCTCTTCGGCATGCTGGCCGGCTCGCGGAAATAGGCACTTGAGAGCGCGTGCTTGCTTGTCTGGGCGTCCATGCGTTGTCGACGGTCGCGGCGGGTTTCCGTTTCCTCGTCGCGCGCGAGCTCTTCCACGAGGTCGGCGGGGATTTCTTTCAGGAAACGGCTCGGCGGGTAGCCTTGGGTCTTGCCGTAGACCATGCGCGTCTCGCTGTCCGTGAGGTAGAGCGCTTCTTTGGCACGCGTGATGCCGACGTAGCAGAGGCGGCGCTCTTCTTCCATGGCCGCGTCCTCCGTGAAGCCGCCGCGCAGGATGGGGAAGATGCCGTCATTCATGCCCGCCAGGAAGACGACGGGAAATTCGAGGCCTTTGGCGCTGTGGAGCGTCATCATCGTCAGGCGATCCGCATTCTCATCGTATTTGTCCGTCTCGGCGACGAGCGCTTTTTCTTCCAGAAATTCCGCGAGCGTCCCTTCCGGATGTTCCTCGGAAAATTGTCCGGCCATCGTGAAAAGTTCGCCGATATTCGCTTCACGCTCTTCCGTGCGTTCCTTCGGTTCCTTCATCTCGGTCAGATATTTCCCGTATTCCGTATCCTGCACGATTTTTTCCAGCAAAGCGGAGAGAGAAAGCTCCGTCTGCGCATTCAGGAAATCAAAAATCATCGCGGCAAATGTCTGGAGTTTCTTTCGCGCCGCTGCCGGGAGCGCGACGGACTCGCACGCCATGAGCGCTTCGAAAAGGGAAATCCCCTGCTCTTTCGCGTAATCCGCCAATTTCTCCACCGTCGCATCCCCGATGCCGCGCCGCGGGACATTCACGATGCGCCGGAAACTGACGTCGTCGCGGAAATTCGCCAGGAGGCGCAAATAGGCCATGATATCCTTGACTTCCTGGCGCCCGAAGAACGGCACGTCGCCGATCAAAGAATACGCGAGCCCTTTGAGATTCATCGCTTCTTCCAGCGCACGCGACTGCGCGTTCATGCGATACAGAATGGCGATATCGGACAGCGCGCGGCCTTTTTCGTGCAGCTCGGATACGGTCTTTGCGATGAAATGTGCTTCTTCGCGCTCATCCATGCCGTGATAATGAGAAATCCGGTTTCCTGTGCCTTTTTGCGTCCACAAATTTTTCGGCACGCGGTCGATATTGTGCTGAATGACCGCATTCGCCGCCGTCAGAATCGTCTTCGTGGATCGATAATTCTGCTCGAGCTTGATGATTTTCGCCCGCGGATAATCTTTGCGGAAATTCAAAATGTTTTGCATATCCGCGCCGCGCCACGAATAAATGCTCTGGTCCCCGTCGCCGACGGCACAAATATTTTGCGTGGGCCCGGCAATGTATTTCGCCATGAGATACTGCGCGTGATTCGTGTCCTGGTACTCGTCGATTTCAATATACCGGAAACGCCGCTGCCATTTTTCGCGAATGTCCTTGTCTTGCAATAATTTCGTCGTCAAAAGGAGCAAATCGTCGAAATCGACGGCGTTGTTTTTCTTCATGCGCCGCTCGTATTCCGCATAAATCTCCGCGACTTTTTTGTCATGGAAAGAGCCCGCCTCCTCGGCAAATTCTTTCGGCGATTGCAAAGCGTTTTTCGCCGCGGAAATTTTCCCCGCGACGGATTTGGCCGGAAACAGTTTGTCATCCAGATTCATATCCTTCACGACGCCCTTCACCATCGCTTTCGCGTCGTCGGCGTCATAAATGGTGAAAGACCGCGTGTATCCCGGAACGGCCTCGATTTCCCGCCGCAGGAAACGGGCGCCGAATGCGTGAAACGTATACATCCAAATCCGCTCCGCCGCCGGTCCCACCAATTTCGCGACGCGTTCGCGCATTTCTTTCGCGGCTTTATTTGTGAAGGTAATCGCCAAAATCTCGCCCGGATCGATCCCCTGCTCCAGCATATACGCAATGCGGCAAGTCAGCGCTTTCGTCTTCCCCGACCCGGCGCCCGCCATAATCAAAATCGGCCCGTCCAGCGTCGTCACCGCGTCCCGCTGCTCCGGATTCAGCGTATCCAAATAGTTTGCCATATTTATTTACTCCGTAAAGGGAAAAATGTGACTGTGAAAAAGTTTTCACAGTTTTCCGCAACTCTTTTATACAAAATCACGCGGGGTGTTTTCCCGCAGAACTCCTGTCGTTCTTCATTTCCTTTCTTTCCCGGGAAAGAAAG
>CAVEYT010000027.1:0-11040 GCA_963619995.1 Acutalibacteraceae bacterium
GTCTCAATCTCTATGCGACACCTGAACTGCTCACTGCTCACTACTAACTGCTAACTTTTCTGCCTGACGTCTCAATCTCTATGAGCCGCCAAAAACTAACAGCTAATAGCTAACAGCTAATAACTATCTCGCGCCTGAGAACCGAAGCGAATCACATATCAAGCTTGGCCTCTCAAAGCATTCTTCATCCTCTCCGCCGCTTCCTTCGTCTTCTCCGGCGTGTTAAACGCGGTGAGACGGACGTAGCCTTCTCCGCAGGGCCCGAAGCCGGAGCCCGGGGTGCAGATGATTTGGGCTTTTTCCAGGAGGAAATCGAAGAAATCCCAGCTGGTCATGCCTTCGGGGACGGCCATCCAGACGTAGGGGCTGTTTGTGCCGCCGCTGGCGGAGAGGCCGCAGGCTTTGGCGGCATCCAGGATCATGGCCGCGTTTCTTTTATAAAGATCGATTGTTTCTTGGATTTGTTTTTGGCCTTCTTCCGAGTAGACGGCTTCGGCGCCGCGCTGCACGATGTAGGAGCAGCCGTTGAATTTCGTGCATTGGCGGCGATCCCAGAGAGCGTTCGCAGATACTTTTTCGCCCGCTTTCGTTTCCAGCATCAGCTCTTTCGGGATGACGCAGTAACCGCAGCGCACGCCGGTGAAGCCCGCCGTCTTGGAATACGAACGGAATTCGATGGCGACTTCTTTGGCGCCTTCGATTTCGTAAATGCTGTGCGGGACATTTTCGTCGGAAATGAAACATTCATACGCCGCGTCGAAAAGGATGACGGAGCCGGTCTGCTTGGCAAAGCGCACCCACATCGTGAGCGTTGCCTTGTCCATGACGGCGCCGGTGGGATTGTTCGGCGAGCAGAGGTAAATGATCATCGGGTCGTGGACGGGAAGATTCGGGCGGAATTCGCATTCTTCGTAGCAGGGAAGATACTCGAGATGCTCGAAGGCGCCATTCACGAAACGGCCGCTGCGCCCGGCCATGACATTGCTGTCGACATAGACGGGGTAGACGGGGTCGGTCACGGCGACGAGGTCTTCCTTGGCGAAAATTTCCTGGATATTTCCCACATCGCATTTTGCGCCGTCGGAGACGAAGACTTCGGAGGGATCAATGGAAACGCCGCGGGCGGCAAAATCATGCCGGCAGATGGCTTCGCGCAAAAAAAGATAGCCCTGCTCGGGACCGTAACCGCGGAAGGTCTCAGCTTTTCCCATTTCGTCGACGGCGCGGTGCATCGCGTCAATCACGGCGGGCGCGAGCGGCTGCGTCACGTCGCCGATGCCGAGAGAAATGAGCTCCGCGTCCGGATGCGCGGCGCGATAGGCGTCGGCCTTTTCCCGCACGGTCGCGAAGAGATACGAACCTTGCAAATTGAGATACGATTCATTGCAATGAGCCATGATGTCACTCCTTTATGTGTTGATAATTTTCAAATATTTCTCATTTTACCATAGAAGGAAAAAGAAATACAGATTGGGCGCGCGTTTTCTGTTTCTTCTCTTTCTGTTATAATGAGAAAAATTTCGAGAAAAATTTCGGAAACGATTTTGGCGGTGTGGAAAGGAGACGATGACGATGAAAAAAATTTTAGCGGCGGTCTTGGCGGCGGCGCTTTGTCCGCTCGCGGCGTCGGCGTGGTACGGGCCGGTCTCGGATGCCAAAGAGCAAGTGGCGGCGATTGTCCGCGCGCGGTCCCAATGGGAGCCTGCGGTGCCGGGCGCCGATACGGTCGGTTTCCTCGTGACGGATTTGGATCACAATGGACGTCTCGAAGTCTTGGTGTCCGATTTCGGCGGGACGGGTCTCTACACATACACGGATGGGTATGAGGTGAGTGAAGATCGGACGACCGTCGTGCGCATCACGAAGACTTGGGGCGAAGGGCGGTCGGAGGCGGATATCATGTCAAAGAAAAAAGTGCGCGCCTACACGGACGGCATCTCCGGCATCGATTGGTATGTGCTCACGGATCTTTTGCGCGATGGGCGAGAGTATCATCACAGCCTTTCGGCGCTGTCTTTGCAAAATGGGAAATGGGTGACGCGGCCGCTGGCAAATGCGTTCACATATTACGATGACGAAGGCGGCGAGCATACCGCGTATGAAAACGGGGACGGCGCGACGATTTCTGAAAAGGAATTTCAATCGACGGAGAGGCGGCTCTTCGCTCGGCATGAGCGCGCGGATGTGACATTCGCCTGGTTGATGTATCACGCGGATACGTACGGCGACGATTGGCTCTCGGCCGATGACGAGACGATCAAAGAGAGGCTTTTGAATTCGTATCGGGCGTTTGCGGATGCGGAGACAGAGGAGAGATGATTTTAATGAAATGGGAGTTTGTGTGAGATGAGTACAAAGCCGTTTCCCAATATGGCGCAGGTAGTGGCCGCGCGGGATGCTTTGACGGATTTTTTGGTGCACGGGCAGCATTTCTGTCCTTTCGTGGATGCGTGCGAGTATGTGTGCCGACTGGAACGATTCGGGCTGATTCATTATGTGTTTCGCTTTTGCGTGAAGGGCAGCCCCTGGATGGTCGCGGTCTCGGGTGGATTTTCTTCGGAGGAAGATCGGGAGCCGGATACGTATATCGGGACGGACGGCACGCCGTATCGGGAGGAAACGGCGGAGCAGGCGGCGGAGGCACTTTTGGATCGGATGCACTTCTTTGCGGAAAACGGAGAGCTGGAAAAGCTGATACCGGATGCGGATCAAGTGCTGACGCCCGAGGAGATGGATCGGACGGTCGAAAAGTTGCGGGAAGCGCTTCGGCGTGTCGGCGTGGAGGTAGATGCGGCGCAGATGCGGCAGATGATGGAGTTGGACCAGGCGGAGGTCCGGCGTCGGATGGACGGGGCCGGGGAGGAAACGGATGAGGAGCCGGCAACGATTTCGCAGACGGTGCTGACGGCTGAGCCTGTAACCGATATGAAACTGCTGGCCGATGCCATCGCCGGAGCCTCTTTCCGCACGGCGACGTATGAGACGGAAAAAGATGTCATCACGCTGCATTACGGAGAAGCGGATGTGACGGTGACGGCTTTGTCCTCCGTTTCCGATGCGGATATCGAAATGGCAGCGGCACGGACGCCGGGTTCGGAAGATGGACCGAAAGATTTCCATTCTTATACCGGCGCGCTGTCGGTGCAGGCGACAAGCCGTACGCTTTGGGAGTCGGACTTGGGATATTTTTTGGTGCATGTCGTCGCCGCCGTTTTGGAGCGAATCAAGGCGGTCGGCGTCTTGACGGCGGGGGCGTTGCTGTCTCCGGAGGCGTATCGGCGAAGCCTGACGGATGCGTTTTATACGCGCGGATTTCCCATCGAGCTTTTCGTGTGCGTTTCAGAGGAAACGGATGAGGATGGCACGCCGCTTTTGGTGACGCACGGGATGGAGGAGATGGGAGATGCGGAGCTCTTTTGCCTAAAGCCCGGCAAGGAAGAGGTCGCCGAGGCGTCTTCCGATCTTTTGGATATCGCTTATGATCTCTTGATGAATGAAGCGTTGACGGCGCCTTTGGGGGACGATGAAGAGGAATATTATTTAGGGCGCGGCGGTTCGGGGTATATGTATGCGCTGTATCCGGAGCAGTCGGACGGACCGGAGGGAAGCGTGCCGGATGCTTGGTGGGTCGAGCGGACGTTGTATGCCTGGATGGATGATGCGGGACGAATCACGGACAATTTGCGGATGATTGCGCCTGACGGCATGCCCGCGGAAAATATGATGAATCGGATGGGATATTTCCTGCTCTGGGCGTATGCGAGAAAATTTTGGCGGAAATTTTTCGAAAACGAGATCGATCATCGCATGACGGAGTCGCGCTTTGCAGGAGATATCCGGCGGCTGCTTTTGGAGCTGGCCGAAGCTTTGGACACGCGGATTTTTACGGAGGAAGCGCAGCGTTTCGTCGAAGATTATTATTCGATGCGCCATCCGGAGGAAGGTTTTTACGCGGACCTTCGAGATTACACGCTGGCGCACACCTACGCGCCGCAGGACGTCATCCGCATGCAAAGCGCCGGCTGTGAGGCCCCGGCATTGGGCGAATGGAGTGAGAAAATCTTCAAAGATGTCTCCGCGCTTTTGGATCGGCGATTCGCGGAGTGGAAGGAGAAGAAAGAGGGGCGCGGCTGATTTTTACTTTTCTTTTGTGGCGTTTGTGCCAAATAACTTTTGCAAGATAGAGATGAGGGGCACAGCTTTTTCTTTGTTTTATCTTTGAGGCATTTGCGATGAAAGCCGAGTGCTGATAGAGATGAGGTGGCTTCTCATCTCTATTCCGGCAACGTTTTTATCTGAAATGCCACCGGCATTCAGAATGGCAAAAGTCTCGCTCCCCATCTCTATCAGCAGAAAAGTTTTCATTGACGATGCCGCTGACATCAAGAACGGCAAAAGCCTTGCACCCTCATCTCTCATCTCTCTTTTGAGCAACAAAAAAAAGAACCGACATGTTACAGTGTCGGTTCTTTTTGTTTCCCGTCAAATCAATCTTTCTTCAGCGCATCGTCATACGATTTCTGGATGCGGATGTAATTTTCGCGGCGTTCTTTGGCGTCTTGCTCCGTTTTTTCAAAGAGCGCTTCGGCGGTGTCGGGGAAGAGTTTCGCGAGGCTCGCGTAGCGGACTTCGCCCATGAGGTAGTCGCGGAAGTTTCCTTTCGGCTCGCGGCTGTCGACGTGGAACGGATTTTTACCGGCGTCCAAAAGCGCGGGGTTGTAGCGCCAATTCACCCAGTAGCCGCATTCGACGGCGCGCCGGGCTTCTTCCTGGCTCTTGCCCATGCCGGCTTTGAGGCCGTGATTGATGCAGGGCGCGTACGCGATGATGAGCGAGGGGCCCGGATAGGCTTCGGCTTCGGCGATGGCTTTCAGCGCCTGATTCATGTCGGCGCCGAGCGCAATCTGGGCGACGTAGATGTAGCCGTAGGAAACGGCCATCATGCCGAGATCTTTTTTCTTCGTCTTCTTGCCGGAGGCGGCGAATTTCGCGATGGCCGCTGCCGGCGTCGATTTCGAGGATTGGCCGCCGGTATTGGAATAGACTTCGGTGTCGAGGACGAGGACATTCACGTCTTCGCCGGAGGCGAGCACCTGGTCGAGACCGCCGTAGCCGATGTCGTAGGCCCAGCCGTCGCCGCCGAAAATCCACTGGCTGCGTTTCACGAAATGATCTTTGAGATCGAGGAGTTCCTTATATTCGGGATGGGAGGAAACGTCGGCACGGAGCGCGGCTTCCAGTTTCCGGGCGAGCGCGCGGCTGCCTTCGCCGATGTCTTTCTTGTCCAGCCATTCCTGCATGACGGCTTTCGTTTCCACGTCCGCTGCCGGAAGGAGCGCGGCGACTTTGTCCGCCAGGCGTTCGCGCAGTTTCTTTTCGCCCAGATACATTCCG
The DNA here is from genome assembly GCA_963619995.1 of Acutalibacteraceae bacterium. Classification (GTDB taxonomy): domain Bacteria; phylum Bacillota; class Negativicutes; order Veillonellales; family Dialisteraceae; genus UBA1822. Next base: position 5,395 of record CAVEYT010000027.1, read on the forward strand.
AGGCCATACTCCGCATTGTCTTCAAAGAGGGAATTCGCCCAGGCGGGGCCTTCGCCGTCTTGGTTCGTCGTGTAGGGCATGGAGGGAGCGCTCGCGCCGTAAATGGACGAGCAACCCGTCGCATTGGCGATATTCATGCGGTCGCCGAAGAGCTGGGTGACGAGATGAATGTAGGGTGTCTCGCCGCAGCCCGCGCACGCGCCGGAAAATTCAAAATACGTGGGCTCGAGCATGGCGCCGCGAATCGTCGCTTTCGGCAGCGGATTGTCTTTGTGCGGAAGGCTCATGGCGTAATCCCACAGTTTCTGCTTATCGGCCTGCGTTTCCGCCGGGCGCATGACGAGCGCTTTCTCCTTGGCCGGGCAAGTGTGAGCGCAAATGCCGCAGCCGTAGCAATCTTCCGGATCGATCACGATACGGAATTTGAGTCCTTTCACGGGGCCGGCGAAATCGCGGACGATGAAACCTTCCGGCGCTTTTTCGACTTCTTCGTCCGTCAAGAGCACGGGGCGAATCGTCGCGTGCGGGCAAGCGGCGACGCATTGATTGCATTCGATACAATTTTCCGGAATCCATTCGGGAATCTCAATCGCGGCCGCCGGGCGTTCGTATTGCGACGTGCCGACGGGGAATGTCCCATCCTCGATGCCGCGGAATGCGGAAACGGGAAGGTCGTCGCCCTCTTGGCGATTCATGACGTCGCAGACATTTTGGATGAAATCGGGGCGCGGAATGAGCGCTCTTTCGCCGCCCGTCGTCGCGTGTTCCCATTCGGCGGGAATCTCGACGGGAATCGGCGCCGTGATCCCGGCATCGACGGCCGCGTTGTTCATATCGACGACGTCCTGTCCCTTGCGTCCGTAGGAATGCTCATTCGCCTCCTTGAGATAGCGCGCGGCGTCTTCGACCGGGATGATATTTGTCAGCGCGAAGAACGCCGATTGCATAATCATATTGATACGCGAGCCGAGGCCGAGCTCACCGGCAATCTTGAAGGCGTCGATGAGATACAATTTCGCGTGAAGCTTCGCCAGTTTCCGTTTCATCATCGCCGGCAGGACCGCATCCAGCTCCTCCGGTTTCCACGGACCGTTTAAAAGGAAGACGCCGCCGTCTTTGAAACCGCGAAGCAAATCGTATTTGTAAATGTAGCTCGGGCGGTGGCACGCGATGTAATCGGCGCGGCGGATGAGGTAAGGCCGGCGGATGGGATCGGGGCCGAAGCGCAGATGGGAAATCGTGACGCCGCCGGATTTTTTGGAATCGTAAGCGAAATATCCCTGCGCAAACATGTCCGTGTAATCGCCGATGATTTTGATTGCGTTTTTATTCGCGCCGACGGTGCCGTCCGATCCGAATCCCCAGAATTTACAGGAAACGGTGCGGTCCGCGCGCTCCGGCATGGGCACGGGAGACAGCGAGAGATTCGTCACGTCGTCTCGGATGGAAAGCGTGAAATTGTGGCGCGGATTCTCAGCGGCAAGGTGCGTGAAGACGGCCATGATGTCTTCGGGAATGACGTCTTTCGAGCCGAGGCCGTAGCGTCCGCCGACGACGCGAATGGGAAGACCGGCGGCGGCGACGACGCTTTGGACGTCGAGGAAGAGCGGCTCACCGAGCGCCCCCGGCTCACGCGTACGGTCGAGGACGGCGATTTTTCGGACGGTTTTAGGAAGGACGGAGAGGAAATGTTTCGCGGAAAACGGGCGATAGAGATGGACGGTGACGAGCCCGACCTTTTCGCCTTTTTCGCAAAGCGCGTCGACGACGTCCTTTGCCGTGTCGCACACCGAGCCGATAGCGATCATGACGCGGTCCGCATCGGGTGCGCCGTAGTAATCAAAGAGATGATGCGCGCGGCCGGTGATTTTGGCGAGCTCGTCCATGTAGCCCTGCACGATATCGGGCAGCGCGTCGTAATACGGATTCGCCGCTTCGGCGTGCTGGAAATAAATATCGGGATTTTCCGCCGTGCCGCGAATGACGGGATGATTCGGCGAAAGCGCGCGCGCGCGGAAATCGGCGAGCGCTTTTTGGTCGATGAGAGGCGCGAGGTCTTCGTAGGAAATCGTTTCTATTTTCTGAATTTCATGGCTCGTGCGGAAACCGTCGAAGAAATTGATGAAGGGGACGCGTCCGCGAATGGCGGCCAAATGTGCCACAGCGGCCAGATCCATGATTTCCTGGACATTCGATTCCGCCAGCATGGCGCAGCCGGTCGCCCGCGCGCTCATCACATCTTGGTGATCGCCGAAAATTGAAAGCGCGTGAGAGGCCAGAGCCCTGGCCGCGATGTGAAAGACACCCGGCAGGAGCTCGCCGGCGACCTTGTACATATTCGGAATCATGAGGAGCATACCCTGCGACGCCGTGTACGTCGTCGTGAGCGCGCCGCTTTGGAGCGAACCGTGAAACGCCCCGGCCGCGCCGCCTTCGGATTGCATTTCCACGACGCGGACGGTGTCGCCGAAAATATTTTTCCGCCCGTGCGCCGCCCATTCATCGACGGCCTCGGCCATCGGAGACGACGGCGTGATGGGATAAATCGCCGCCACTTCCGTAAACGCATAGGAAATATACGCCGCTGCCGTATTGCCGTCCATTGTTTTCATGTTTTTCAAGATGAGCACCTCGCCTTTTTTTGAAATCGGTCGCTTGTTGCGAATTTCTACAAATTTGGGTACAATATTCCCGACAAAAACTCATAGCATTTTTCGCGCAGGTCATGCCGGGTTCGTTCTCATTATAGGAGAAAATGGAATATTTCTCAAGAGATTTCGGCGTAAAGAGAAAGAATTGAGAATTGAGAATTGAGAATTGAGGGCAGGTGGCGGCTCCGCCGCATTTCAATAATTGTCGCCGAAGGCGACACCTGAACTGCTAACTGCTAATTGCTAACTGCTAACTTCTAACTGGTATAAGGAGGAAAATAAAATGATAGACTACAGACATTTGCGGTACTTTGCCGAAGTCGCGGAGCGGAAAAGTTTCAGCCGCGCCGCCGATGAATTTGGTATTTCCCAATCGGCCATCAGTCGCATGGTCAAAGCGCTGGAGACGGAGCTCGGCGTGACGCTTCTCACGCGCAATTCCAAAAATGTGGAGCTCACGGCGGCCGGCGTCATCTTTTTGAATTACACGAAGCGCTGCCTTTTCATGTTTGAGCATTTGAAGGCGGATTTCGAGAATGAATACAATCTGAAGCAGGATACGATTGAGATTGGGCTGCCGCCGCTGACGGACGCGCACGTCTTTGGGAAACTGTTGGGCGAATTCAAGAAAACGTATCCGCAGATTGAGATCAAGCTCTATGAGCACGGCTCGAAATCAATTGAGCACGCCGTGCAGGAGGGCGCCGTCGATGTGGGGATTGTCTGCACGATTCCCAATCAAGATTTTGAATCGTTTTTCCTTTCGCGCGACGAGATGTGCGTCGCCATGTCGGCCGCCTGTCCGTTGGCGGAAAAGACGGAAGTACCGCTCAAAGCCCTTGCCGAATATCCGCTTGTCCTCTATCGTCATGATTTCAATTTGCATGATGAAATCCTGGCGGCGTGCGAAAAAGTCGGTTTCACGCCCAAGATTGTCTTCGAGACGAGCCAATGCGAGCTCATGCTGCAGACGGTCGGCTCGGGGCTCGGCGTCGCCATTTTGCCGAGCCGTCTGATTTCCGGACAAGATGGCGCGGGTGTCGTCATGCGGCCGCTGGTCGAGCCGGAAATGACGCATCGGCTGTACGCGATATGGAAAAAAGACCGCCATCTCCCGCGCGCGGCCAAACTTTGGATCGAATTTACGAAAGACCATTTGGAATTGCCGGATGAAGATTGATGAGATGAAACGAAGAGGCGCGGTTTCTTTCCGGAAACAGAAAACGAAAGGCGCGTTTCTTCTGCTGTTGTTTCTTTTGACCGGCGTCCTCATTTGGCAGCAATGCCAGATTGCCGACCTGCAGGAACGGATGATGCACCAGGAAGCGGCCGATTACGGGACGCACATCGGCTCGCTCTATTGGCATGCCGGCGTGACGGACGAAAAATTCAAAGACGTCGAAAAGGACATCCGCCATCTCCAAAAGCACAGCACGGAGCACGACTGGGCGCTGCAGGAACGAAACTGGTGACGAAAAATTTCGGAAACTTTAGGTCGGCCTAAAACCGAATATTTCCGCCTCAAAAACTATAAATTCCCGATTGACGAGCTTGGGCATATCCAATAAAATGAATGCGCAAGGAACGGAATCGAAGAAATCGATGTTTCGTTTCTTGTCATCTAAAAAATAAAAATTTTCATTTTCAGGAGGTTTAGCATGAACGAAAAAATTTTGCTCGATGAAGCGGCAAAGCTCACCGGCACCAAGACGGAGAAAAATTTGGAAGCGGCATTTGCCGGAGAATCGATGGCGCACGTGAAGTATCAGCTCTTCGCGGCGAAAGCGAAAAAAGATTCCGAAGAAATCGCCGGCATTTTCACGGAAACGGCGACGAATGAAAGAGCGCACGCCAAGATTTGGTTCTGGCTCTTGGGCGGCCTGTCGGACAAGACGGCCGACAATCTGAAAGCGGCAGCGGCCGGCGAAAACGGCGAATGGACGTCCATGTATCCGGAATTTGCCAAGACGGCGCGCGAAGAAGGTTTCGATCACATCGCGATGCTCTTCGACAAAGTCGGCGAGATCGAGAAACGCCACGAGACGCGCTACAAAATGCTCTTGGCGGACGTCGAGAATGAGACGCTCTTCAAAAAAGGCGAAAAACGCCTCTGGATGTGCGCGAATTGCGGCTTCACGGCCGAATCCGTCGCGGCTCCCCAGGAATGCCCCGTCTGCGGCCACCCGCAGTCGTTCTTCGCGGTCGTAAAATAAGAAACGAAAAATAAAAATCCCCTCGCCGTGTTATATCAAGGCGGGGGATTTTTTACGGTTTCGATTTGCGAAAGAGAAATGAATTTGGTATAATGGCGATAGAAAAGGATGCTTGGTACGACAGTGCCGGCTCCCCTAATGATTTAGATTAAGGAAGAAAGCCGCCGTCTTTGCGAGAGTTAGCGGCTTTTTCCTTGCTTAGTTTTTTAAAACCACGATGATAGACAGTAACACGATCATAAAAATGATAATCAGTTCCATGCTATCACCTCCCCGGGGAGGGAACCACTGACGGAATCGAAGAATCCGATTTTGCGGCGGTACGAGGCAATACTGCGTCAAAAGCTCCCACCAATAGAAAGATCAACTATTGATGGGAGCTTTTTCCTTGTCTTGCCTCGCACCGCTGTCGCAAAATCGGATAACGATTCCGTCAGCGCTTCCCTCAGAGCGGGGAGCGGAATCGGCAGCCTATTTCTACCAGGCATCCTCGTGATGATAATACCAGATGAAATGAGAAAATGCAAAGGGAATGGATTTGCGAAAGAGAAATGAATTTGGTATAATGGCGATAGAAAAGGATGCTTGGTACGACAGTGCCGGCTCCCCTATGAAAATTCTATAAGGAAGAAAGCCGCCGCGTTTGTGAGACAGGGCGGCTTTTTCCTTGGATTAGTTTTTTGCGACTAACATGATAACAAGCAACACAATCATAAAAACGATGACGAGTTCCATGCTATCACCTCCCCTCAAAAATGGGGAGCATAGAATCGGCAGCCTAT
>CAVEYT010000028.1:0-10905 GCA_963619995.1 Acutalibacteraceae bacterium
TTTTCCGCGCATTTTCCTTTACGGGGCTGGAGCACAAAAAAGGACAGCCGACGGCTTACGGCGTGATTGACAAAGAGGGGGCGGCCGAAAATCGATAAGAAATATTCTCTCGTGACGATTCTGGGGCCGACAGCCTCCGGGAAAAGTGCGCTCGCCGTGGCGCTGGCGAAACAATGGGGCAGCGCGATCATTTCCGGCGACGCGTATCAAATTTATCGCGGCATGGACATCGGCACCGCGAAGATTACGGCAGAGGAAATGCAGGGCGTCCCGCATTTTCTGATTGACGAATTGGCGCCGACGGAGCCGTATTCCGCCGCGCTTTTTTGCGAGAAGGCAGCGGCGATCATCGCGCGCGAAAACGAAAGCGGGCGCACGCCCATTTTGTGCGGCGGCACGGGACTTTACATTCAAAGCCTCCTCGAAGGCTACCGTTTCCTGCCGAAAGCCGAAGAAACGAAAGAAATTTGGCAGGATTTTTATCGAAAGCACGGGCATGACGCGCTGGCGGAAGAGATTCGAAAACGCGCGCCGGATGCGGAGATTCCCATCGATCCGCAGCGACGAATTCGCCTGCTCTCCCTCCTTGATTCGGGAAATTGGGAAGGGCCGGCTGAAAAAAGCGGAGAAATCATGTATAATGGAGCCGTCATCGGCATTCGGACGGAGCGGGCGGATTTATACGAGGCCATCAATCGCCGCGTGGACGCGATGGCGGACGCGGGCCTCGTTTCTGAAGTCCAAAAACTTTTGGCGAGCGGCATTCCGGAGGACGCGCCTTCGCTTCGCGCGATTGGGTACAAGGAAATTGTTTCCTATCTTACGGGCGAGATGACGCTCGCGGAGGCGCTGGACGCGGTGAAGCAAAACACGCGCCATTTCGCCAAACGCCAGATCACATGGTATAAACGAATGCCGTACATTCATTGGATCGACCGATCGCGGGATGAGGATCCCACGCTTTGGACGGAGCGGGCCGTCAGGGAAATTTCGGCGCTTGTCGAAAAAACGGCCGTGCGAGACGCTGAGAACGGAGGAAACGCAGCATGGAAGGCAAAATGAATTTGCAGGACACCTTTTTGAACGAAGCGCGGAAAGAAAATGCGCAGGTCGGTATTTTTCTGCTGAGCGGCGTCCAGCTGAAAGGGCGCGTGAAATCGTTTGACAGTTTCACCGTGCTCTTGGTGAACGACAATCGTTCGCAGCTGATTTACAAGCACGCCATCAGCACGATTCAAAAGTTGTGAAGGAAATTGTATGAATTTGAAAATCGAAACGATATACCAAGAAGCTTTGGAGATGCTCGCCCCCGTTTTTTCGGAAACGGAAGACATCTCCCTTTTCAATACCCGAAAAGTCCTCGCCGCGTTTCGCGAATGCGGGCTTTCGGCGTATCATTTCGCGCCGTCAAACGGCTATGGCTACAACGATCCCGGCCGCGAGAAATTGGAAGAAATCTGGGCGAAGATTTTCCGCGCCGAAGCCGCGCTCGTGCGTCCGCAATTTGTTTCGGGCACGCACGCGCTGGCGACGGTGCTCTTGGCGCTCTTGGGACCGGGCGACACGCTCGTCTCCGCCGTCGGCGCGCCGTATGACACGATGCAAAGCGTCATCGGGACGACGGGGGACGCGTATCGAAATCTGAAATCGCGCGGCGTCACGTACAAAGAAGTGCCGCTGTCGGGGAAAACGTACGATCTGGCGGCGATTCGGGAAACGGTGGATGCGAAGGCGACGCTCGTCCTCATTCAGCGTTCGCGGGGCTATCAGGATCGCGCGTCGCTGTTTCCGGAAGATATTCGGAAAATCATTGAAACGGTGCGCGAGAAAGCGCCGCAAGCCATCATTTTCGTCGATAATTGCTACGGTGAATTTACGGGACGGGAAGAACCGATTGAGCTCGGCGCGGATATCTGCGCGGGCTCGCTCATCAAAAACGCGGGCGGCGGCATGGCACCGACGGGCGGATACATTTGCGGCAAGGCGGAGCTCGTGGAGCGCTGCGCGCAGGAACTCACCGCGCCGGGGCTCGGCGGGGAAATGGGATCGTATGCCGCGAGCTATCGTCCGTTTTTCCAGGGTTTGTTTCTGGCGCCGCACACGACGCGGCAGGCCGTTTTGGCAGCGGAGCTCGCCGGTGCGGTCTTTTCAAAACTGGGTTTCCCCGTGAGCCCGACGCCGGGCCATCTGCGCACCGATCTCATCACGGCGATCACGCTCGGAAGCGAGAAAAACATGTGCCTCTTTGCCGAAGCCATCCAGCAAAGCTCGCCGGTCGACGCCCACGTCCGCCCGATTCCCGGCCCGATGCCGGGCTACACCGATCCCATCATCATGGCGGCCGGCACCTTCGTCCAAGGGTCGACCATAGAAATGTCGGCCGACGGCCCAATCCGCGAGCCGTACACCATCTATTTCCAAGGAAGCCTCACCTATGAGCACGCAGTGGTCGCGATCTTGGAAGCGGCGGAGAAAATTTTGAGTACGGAAGGGTAAATAGTTAGCAGTGAGTAGTGAGCAGTGCAGGTGCTTCTCTATGTGGCACATAGAGGTCGAGACGTCAGACATCAGACGGTCAGACATCAGACGATGGGTTGGCTTTTGTGGCACATTTCGCTGCTGTCCGTGGACCGTTATCCGTGAACCGTGTGTCACAAGGGCTTGAAAGGGCTTGATCACATTCGCTGTTTGTCCGCTTCCTTAAAAGCAAAAAAGCATAGAACTGCCCACATCAAGTTTTTCAAGCCATCCACCTGAAGCCAAACACGGGAAAGGCCGAAAAAGAAAGAAGCACAGCCATCAAGCCTTTTCAAGCTTCATCTCTATGTGAGAAACGGTAAACGGTAAACGGATTGCGGATAACAGCTCCATGTGACGCTAAAAACTAATAGCTAGCAGCTAACAGCTAATAACTATTTTGCGCCTGAGAAGAAAAGCTGAGCAGCTTTCCAAGTTTCGTCTCACTTCCCCCTTGACGGAAATTTATTTTTTTTCTATAATGCACGAAAGCACACAGGTCTGTGGTTGAAAGTCGAAGCCAGTCGCAGGCAAAACGATCCACGTAAGGAAATCAAAGATTTCTGAGCACGGTGCGGTTTAGAAGTAAGTCCTGCCGGATACAAATAATTCCGAGAGGGTGAGTCGTGAGAGGCGAGTGCCGGGTAGCCAAAGCTCCAGCAGGCGGGTGTGGGGTCGAAGACCAGGTCAGCTGTATGTGCTTATATTTCATGCGATGAACAAACGAGTAGTTTCGTTTCTTTTCCAAAGAGAGATCGGGGTCGGTGCGACCGATCGGAAAGAGCGGGATGAAGTGCCTTTGGGAGCAGGAGAAGGGAAAGGGCTTGGCCCCGCGTAGTTTCTCCCGTGGACCTCGCGATACGAGGTGGCGGCCATTGGCTGCGCAGAGTGGAATAGCGGACCACCGTCTCTGTGAGGCGGCGGTTTTTTATTTGAAATTTCAAAATGGAGGCGGTTTTTATGGAAGAAATCAGAGTGTACAATACGATGACGCGCGAAAAATCGGTCTTCGTGCCGGTGACGCCGGGGGAAGTGAAAATTTACGTCTGCGGCGTGACGCCGTACAACCATCCGCATATCGGAAACGCGCGCCCGGCGGTGACGTGGGACGTGATTCGTCGCTATTTGCAATACATCGGCTACAAAGTGACGCTTATTCAAAATTTCACGGACGTGGACGATAAGATTATTAATAAAGCGAATGCGGAAGGCACGACGTGGAAGGTGATTTCCGACCGCTACATCGAGTGGTATTTCAAGGTGATCGATGCGCTCGGCGTGCGGCGTGTGGACAAGTATCCGCGCGTGTCGGACCACATGGACGATATCATCGCGATGGTGGAGACGCTCATTGAAAAAGGCCACGCGTATGTACTTGGCGGCGATGTCTACTACGATATTTCCACGTTTGCGGATTACGGGAAACTTTCCGGGCGCAAGGTGGAGGATATGCTGGCCGGGGCGCGGATCGAAGTGAATGACGAGAAACGGAATCCCGGCGATTTTGCCGTGTGGAAAGCGGCGAAACCGGGAGAACCGGCGTGGGACAGCCCGTGGGGGCCGGGGCGGCCGGGCTGGCACATCGAATGCTCGGCGATGTCGCGGCATTATCTGGGCGACACGTTTGATTTCCACGGCGGCGGCAGCGATCTCATTTTCCCGCATCATGAAAATGAAATCGCGCAGTCCGAGGGCGCGACGGGCAAGAAATTCGTGCATTACTGGCTGCACAACGGTTTCATCACCATCAATTCGGAAAAAATGTCGAAGTCGCTCAATAATTTCTTCCTCGTGAAGGACGTGCTGGAGAAATACAGCGGCGAGGCGCTCCGTTTCTTCCTGCTCTCGACGCATTACCGGAGCCCGCTGGACTTTTCGGATGACCGGCTGGAGGAAGCGGAAACGAACATGGCGCGGCTTTCCGAAGTGGTGGCGCGGCTGCGGGAGCTCGCCGAAAAAGAAGGGGCGGATGTCTCGGAGGCGTCCCGGGCGCTGGCAGAAGCGGCGGACAAAGCGCTTTCGGATTTCAAAGCGGCGATGGACGACGATTTCAATACGGGGCTGGCGGCGTCGACGGTCTTTGATTTGGCGAAGGCCATCAATATTTATTACACGGCGGTCACGAGCGGTGAGGCCGGGATCGACGCGGCGGCGATTGCCAAAGCCATGGAGAATCTGAAGACCGTCACGGGCATCCTGGGCATTTTGGATGCGGCGTGGAGCCGGAAGACCAATGCGGCGAATGACGAAGATTTCGCGAAATTGATGGATGTCATCTTGGCGGTGCGCGAAGAAGCGCGGGCGGCGAAGCAGTACCAAATGGCGGACAGCATTCGCGATCGTCTCGCGGGGCTGGGCATTGCGATCGAAGATTCGCCGACGGGAGCCAGGTGGAAAAAGAGTGGAGTTTAAGCGAGTCCAATTTTTGAAGAAACAGATGGCGCAGAAATTTGCCGCGCCGTCCAAAGAAGTCTCGGAGCAGGATATTTTCGCCGCCGACGCGCTGACGCTCGCGTACATGGGCGACGTCTGCTGGTCGCTCTACATTCGCGATCGGCTGATTGGGACGGGGATTTATCAGGTGCAGATTTTGCACGCGCTCGCCTCGGAAATGGTCTCCGCGAAATGGCAGGCGAGAATTTTGTATGAGCTCGCGCCGCTTCTGAACGAAAGAGAAAGCAAAGTGGCCAAGCGCGGGAGAAACAGCCATTCTTCCGTGCCGAAATCGGCATCCGTCGCCGAGTATCGGGAAGCGACGGCTTTCGAGGCCGTTTTGGGCTATCTGTATTTGTCGGGCCAGGAAGAGCGGCTGCAATTTCTGCTGGGGCGCGCGCTCCGTTTCCTGTCCGAAGAGTTTGAGAGCCATTCGTAAAATGAAAGTTTTGTGATATGAAGAAGGACGATAGCAAAAAGAAATTTTCGGCACATCAAAAAAGTGCCCCGCGGGATGCGGAGCGGTACGTCGGCGGGCGAAACGCGGCGGCGGAAGCGATGGCGGCGAATCTCGTGACGCGGCTTTTCGTGAAGAAGGGCGCGTGGGACGAGCGGCTGCGTGAAATCGTTTCCCTGGCGAAAGAGCACGGCGTCCCGGCAGAGGAGACGGACGCGAAAGCGCTCGACGCGATGGTGCCGGATTTGCGCCATCAGGGCGTCGTGGCGGAAATTTTGCCGTATCAATATCACGATCTGGATGCGGTACTGGCTGAATGGGAAGGGCGCGATCCGTTTCTCATCTTGCTCGACGGCGTCGAAGACGTGCGCAATTTGGGCGCCATCATTCGCACGGCGGAATGTGCGGGCGCGGCAGCGGTCCTCATCCCGGAGCATCGGAGCGCGAGAGTGACGTACGCGACGATGAAAACGGCGGCGGGCGCGTGCGCGTATCTTCCTGTCTGCCGCATCGGAAATATCCGGCAAACGCTCGAGACGCTCAAAGACAAAGGCTTCTGGGTCGTCGGGACGGCGATGGACGGCGAGTCGAATTATTTCGAGGCGAATCTCACCGGCCCGCTCGTCATCGTCATGGGCGCCGAAGGGAAAGGCATGAGCCCTCTCACACGGAAAACCTGCGATTTCTGCGTGCGCATCCCCATGAAAGGCCGCACCGAATCCCTCAACGTCTCCGTCGCCGCCGCGCTCCTTCTCTTTGAAGCCGCCAAGCAGAGAGGCTGACATGAAAGATTTGTATTTCATCGACGGTTACAATGTGATATTCCGCGATTCCGCCGCTTTTGAGGCGAAAGATTTGGAAACGGCGCGAAAAGACTTGAATGATTTCTTGCTGGATTTCGGCGCGCACAGGGATATCGAAATCATCGTCGTCTACGACGGAAAGAGCCCGTCGAATACGCCGCAGGAAACGAAGCCGACAAAGTTTTTGACGGAAGTTTTCACGCCGAAAACCATGACGGCGGACAGCTACATCGAAAAAGAATCCTATCGCAGGCGCGATGAGTATCGAGACATTTACGTCGTCTCCTCCGACGGCTCCGTGCAGAATCAAATTCTGGGAAACGGCGCGTACCGGATGGCCGTACCGGAATTCATGCGCGTGCTCGCGGAGGATAAAAAAGAGCAGCGCGAATCGATCCGAGAAAATAATCGCGCAAATCTCCGCGATGAGATCGGACGAAATCTTTCAAAGGAAACATTGGAAAAATTGGATGCCCTCAGGAAATGAGGGCTTTTTTGTGTGCGTGGGGAGCGCGTCTCATAGAGGTCGAGACGTCAGGAGAAAAGTTAGCAGTGAGTAGTGAGCAGTTAGCAGTCCAGGTGTCGCCTCCGGCGACGATTTTTAAAATGCGCCGAAGGCGCTTCCTGCACTGCTAACTGCTAACTGCTAATTTTTTAATAGCGCCGCCAATTCCCCCACACTATTCGCCACAAAGGTCGGCCCTTCTGCAAGGAGGGCTTTTTTGTTTCCGTAGCCGTAGGTGACGGCAATCGAGGGGAGATGGTTGGCTTTGGCGCCGGCGATGTCGTAGGGGCTGTCTCCGATCATGATGGCTTGGCCGATATTTCCTTTTTCACGCAAAAGGCGGAGAGCTTCTCGGATCACGGCGGCTTTGTTGTTTTTGCCGGTGCGGTTTTCGAGTTCGTCTTCGACGCGGCTGCCGCAGAGGATTTCAAAGTATGGCGCAAGGCCGAAGTGGCTCGTGACGCGGCGCATGGGGTCTTGCGGCTTGCTGGTCGCAATCGCCAGGCGGCAGCCGTTTCCTTTGAGCGTCTGCAAAAGCGCGAGGACGCCGGGGTAGGGATGGGCTTCGTAGAGGCCGACGGTCTCGTAGCGTTTTCGGAAACGGGATACGGTGAGGCCGATGTCTTCGGTGCTCATGTGGTAGGTGGCGGCGAGCTCGACGTTGAGGGGCGGACCGATGAAATGGGAGAGGTCGCTTTCGCGCTCGTGAATGCCGATGGCGGCGAGGGCTTGCTGCATCGATTTGGTGATGCCTTCTTCGGAGGCCATGAGGGTGCCGTCGAGGTCAAAGAGAATGGTATCGTATTTCATTTATTCTTTCCAAGGAATCATGCGGCGTGCCGCGAGATCTAGGGAACCACTGATTCAATCGAAGAATCTTATTTTGTGGCATAATTATGCAATACTGCGTCAAAGGCTTCCTTAAATAGCCTCACTATTTGCGTCAGCCTTTTCCTTGTCTTGCATAATTATGCTTGTCACAAAATAAGATAACGATTGAATCAGCGCTTCCCTAGAAGAAATCGGAAGAGGAGGCCGATGGCGGAGAGGACGAGGAGGCCGGCCATGAGGCGGTCGGTCAGCATGAGGTCGCCGTAGCGAAGGATGAGGGCGCCGATGCCTTTTTCAGCGGCGATCATTTCGGCGGCGACGAGGAGGAGGAGCGCGGTGGCGGCGGCGATGCGAAGACCGGCGAAAATCATGGGAAGGGCCGCGGGGAAAATGACGCGGGTGAGAAGAAACGACGGGCGCGCGTGAAAGGCGGCGGCGACGCGGAGGAGGAGCGGGTCGACGTTGCGAGCACCGGCGTAGGCGTTCAGCGCGACGGGGAAGAAGACGCCCAAAGCGATGAGGGTGATTTTCGACGTCTCGCCGATCCCGAGCCAGAGAATGAAAAGCGGCAGGAGCGCGATTTTCGGAATGGGGTAGAGCGCATCGATGAGCGGGCTTGCAATGCGACTGGCGAGGGAGGAAACACCGGCCGTGAGCCCGACGGCGATGCCTATCGCGCTGCCGATGAAAAATCCGGCGAGAATGCGGATGAGGCTGGCCGCGAGATTGTCCGCGAGTTCGCCGCTTGCTGCCATGGCGAAAAGGGCGGCAAAAATTTGGGAGGGCGCGGGGAGGAAGAGAGAGGAAACGAGGCCGGTGCGGCAAAGAATTTCCCAGACGGCGAGGAGCGTGAAAACGGCGGCGTAGGAGATCCAAAGCGGCGCGACGCTCCGTTTCATCCGATTTTGAATTTCAAAGTCCATGGCGCACCTCCCGGATGGCGGCGCGGGCTTCTTCGGCGACGGCGTCCCAAATGGTTTGCGTGAATGTTTCTATCGCTTCTGCGTTTTCGGGCGCGGGGCGGTCTCGGCGCGGGATGGGGATTTCTAAAATGTTTTGTATCCGCGCGGGACGGCCGGAGAGGACGACGACGCGGTCGGCCAGAAGCACGGCTTCGCGGATATTGTGTGTGACGTAGAGTGTCGTGAGGGGCGTCGTGTCCAAGAGGGAAATGAGCTCGTCCTGGAGCAGGAGGCGCGTCTGGGCGTCCAGCGCGGAGAAGGGCTCGTCCATGAGAAGGAGATGGGGGGAAACGGCGAGGGCGCGCGCAATCCCGACGCGTTGGCGCATGCCGCCGGAGAGCTCGTGGGGGTAGGCGTCCGCAAAGTCGCGAAGGCCGATGCGATCAAGCTGTTTCACCACTTCGGCGTCGCGCTCGGCCGGGGAAAGGAGCCCCATCGCTTCGAGGCCGAAAGCAATATTTTCAGAAACGGTGCGCCAGGGCAGAAGTCCGATTTCTTGAAAAACCATCGCGGTGCGCGGCGTAAGGCCGGTGGGGACGCCTTCGAAGCGGGCGCTCCCGCATGTCGGAGAAAGCAGGCCGCCGACGATGGAAAGCAGTGTCGATTTCCCGCAGCCGGAGGGCCCCACGAGCGCGACAAATTCCCCTTCGCGGATTGCAAGGGAAATGTCTTGCAACACGGGAAGGGTTTGTTTCTTTGTCGTGTAGGTGTGGGAGATGCGGTCGAGGATGAGGTTCATGGGGACTCCGTGATTTTGAGAAAATTTGGGTGATTGGCTTTTTGTTTCTCATAGAGATCGAGACGTCAGACGATCAGATGTCAGACGTCAGAATGTCACATAGATGTGCTTTGCTTTTTGTTTCTCATAGAGGGCGAGACATCAGACTGTTACATAGATGTGATTGGTCTGTTGCGGCTCATTGGAGATTGAGACGTCAGAAATCAGAAGTCAGACGATCAGACTGTCACATGGATGTGATTGGCTTTTTGTTCCCCATTGAGATGGAGAAGGCAGAAATCAGACGTTTCAAATGCTATGTGTGATTGAGGTAAATTATGTGGTGGCCATCGGCTGCATTTGTAAAAATGTCGCGAGTCTTTCGTGCAAGAGTAAGAAGCACGATGTGACGCAAAAAGCGAAGCAAGTGTCTGACGTCTGATCGTCTGATGTCTGACGTCTTTGCCTCAATGTAAGAGAAAGTAAATTATGAAGGCGTTTTGCGCCAAAGTTTCCAATGGATAGTTTATCAAAGCATATCCGCCGCGGTAAGATTTCCTTCCAGCAGGCCGTTTCTTCTGTACCATTCGATCTGCGTTTCGATGTCGTCTTTCAGGAGGGCGCCGTCTTTGTCGATGTAGGGGAGGGCGGGGCGGATGTCTTCTTCGGGGGCGTTTGTGTATTTGGCAATCGCGGCGACGAGTTTGTCGAGCGTTTCCGGATCGTTTCTCTCGACGACGGCTTTGTGATAGGCGCGGCAGGCTTTTTGGTAGGCCGTAAGGAAACGGGCGGCGGTTTCTTTTTGTTTTTGAAATTCCGGCGAGTAGAAGACGGCGGAGGTCTGGTAGGGGATGACGTCGCCGACTTGGGTGATGAGGCGGCCGGTGCCGGATTTTTGCACGTGGGTGACGTTCGGCTCGTTCAAAATGCACGCGTCAATCTGGCCGCTTTCGAGGGCGGCGATGACGGCGGAAATTTTTCCCAGCGGCACAAGGGTGACGTCGGCGAGCGTGAGGCCTTTCGTTTCCAAGAGGCGGCCGAGCATGTATTCGTAGGTCGAGCCACGCTGGGTGAGGCCGATGCGTTTCCCGCGGAGCGTTTCGACAGAGTCGGGGGCGCCGGGCGCGGTCGAGGCGAGGAGCGCCGAGGAGGGAAATCCTTTTTGCTCGCGGCCTTTGTCGGCGACGAGACGAATGGTTTGGCCCTTGGCGGCCATGTTGTAGAGACCGGCGGTGATGCCCGTCGCGCCCACATCGATTTTCGATGAGGCGGCGGCGACGGCAATCGGCTGAGCCGCGTCAAACCACACGGGCTCGATCTCGATGCCGGCTTCGCGGAAATATCCGTCCTCCATCGCAAGGAAAAGCGGCGCGCTGCTGGTGAGGCGGAGCAGGCCAAGCGTTACTTTCGCGGGTGCGTCCGGCGATTTTTGTTCGTTTCCGCAGCCGGAGAGCGCAAAGGAAATCGGAAGCGCGAGGAGGAGCAGAAGACATAAAAATTTTTTCATCGGAGTTCTCGTTTCTGTAAAGGAAGCGCTGATTGAATCGTTATCTTATTTTGCGATAAGCATCATGATGCAAGACAAGGAAAAGGATGACGCAAATAGTGAGGCTATTTAAGGAATCCTTTGACGCAGTATTGCATCATGATGCCGCAAAATAAGATTCTTCGATTAAATC